>JAJDBZ010000001.1 GCA_029261095.1 Candidatus Omnitrophota bacterium
GGTCTCCTGGTGGTGGTCTCCGGACACTAGTGGGGTCAACAATATCTGGTGCCTGTTTAACCGTGTGACCCCCACCGGGTTCAAATATTTCTGCCACGATTGCGAGCACACACTTCTCGCTCATCTGACCGAATACCCGAACTTTCCATGGAGTATCGATCGGGTGGGACCCTTCCTGCACCCGCGTCTCGATGCGTTCGACCGAACAAACCCCCAGACCTTGCACCAGAATCTCCTTGCTCACCCTTCCTATCAAAAGACTTTTCAAGATCGAATCTATTCACATTTCTTTAACGATGGAGCTTTGACACCGGCATCCGCGGCCAAACGATTTCAAGAGAGAATCGATGAAATCGATATGGCAATCATCGCCGAATCGGCTCGTTGGGGAGATGCTCAGCAAACGAACCTTCAGCCACCCCGGACCAAAGACGATGATTTTCTCCCGACAGTGGATGGAATACTCAATGAGTTCATTCCCCACCGAACCGGTGTGGTTCTCGATCAATTGAAAAATCGCGGTTGGTACACCCATGTTCAACCCCCGACATTCCAAACTGTGGGAAAGTCTTTTCATGGCGGACACGTTCCCACTGGCACTCAACTCTCATTGGAAAACCCCAATTCATTTGGGAAGACTTATTTTACTGCCGATGGCAGCGATCCATGGATGGATCCGAAACAGCGCGAGATAACGACGTTGGTTTCTGAAGATGCGGATAAACTTGTTATCATCCCCTCGACTTCGCTGTTAAATTGGGCTGATCCAGGTTTCGACGACAGTGGGTGGACAGATGGTTCGATCGACAGGGTCCTGGAATTCGACGGGGTGGATGACTATGTTGACTGCGGGCCTGACCCTGGTTCCACCTCGGCATTGACAGTCGCATTCTGGATCTACGCCGATTTTGGAGATGAGTATGTGGTCCTCGATAAGTTCCCAAACGATTCGAGCGGAATGGGGTGGAGAGTCCGGCTGCGAGATGAATCGAGGATGCGGTTTCGAATCGGGAGCAGCGGTGCCCACACGACTCTTCAGGTCGACCGAGCCTATCTCCCGAGAACCTGGACTCACATGGCATGCACCTTCGATTCTGGAACTGCTGTGGTCTTTTTCGATGGCGTTGAGGTGGCCTCGCAATCAGGGATCTCTCATTACGTTGCAAATACTTTGACCTCTCTGCGAATGGGATTCCCCACCGCAGTCGATACGGATATTCCATTCGACGGGCGCCTCAACGATGTTTGTATCTTTGATCGAGCACTGACACCTTCGGAGATCTCCGACCTGGCGAACCGAGGAGAGGTATCTTCCGGGTTGAGTGCACACTGGAACCTTGACGAGGCAACCGGAACGGTCGCCTCCGACCTATCCGGGAACGGATATCACGGGACTCTCTCTGGCGGCCCAACCTGGAGGATCCTATCCGCCGGAGGCGTGGGCTATGACTCTGGCGAGACATTCAAGGCCGATATCGCGACCGATGTGAGTTCTGAGATGAAGGGAGTCAATCCCTCTGCCTATGTGCGAATCCCTTTTATGGTGGAAGCGGCTGATTTATCTGAGATGGAATTTTTGAATCTAAGAGTCAAATTCGATTCGGGTTTTGTTGCATTCCTCAACGGTCAGAAAATCGCAGAAGAAGGGGCTCCCGCGACACCTGAATGGAACTCAGTCGGATTGTCTGAAAGAGACGACGAGCAAGCGGTTCACTTTCGAAACTACGATGTATCCTCGGCGATCGGTGAGTTGTCGCCGGGAACCAATCTGCTTGCGATTCATTCGCTCAACAGTGCCAGTGACGATGAAGACTTCCTTTTGTCTACTGAATTGATCGGACAGGATATTCACCCAGACTCGGAGATCAATCCGACCGCTGCTGAGTTCTCTGGACCCATCGTGTTGAATGAAAGCATCCAAATCAAAACGCGTGTCCTCGATGTCGGAGAGTGGAGTCCTCTCGAGAAAGCAACCTATGCAGTCGGATCTGTCACTGAAAGCCTACGGATCACGGAAATCCACTATCACCCTCAAGCCGCTTCGGAAGCGGAGTTCATTGAAGTCAAAAACATTGGCTCCGAGACGATTCAATTGAATCTGGCTCGATTCTCGGATGGAATCGATTTCAGATTTCCAAGCGTGTCACTGGCCCCGGGGGAACTCGGAGTGCTTGTCGCCGACCTGGATGCATTCCAAGGCATCTATGGAACCGGAATCGCAGTTGTGGGGGTATACGGCGGAAGACTGAGTAACGCAGGAGAAAGGATCCGTGTCGAAGATGCCTTGGGAGCCACGATTCTAGATTTCGCATTCGAGGACACATGGCACTCCTCTACCGATGGTGGCAATCGATCATTGACATTCCTCGATCCGGATCATCCTGATGTTGGGGCTTGGGGTGAACTGGAAAACTGGGCTCCGAGTTCGGTTTTAGGTGGCACTCCTGGCGAGGAGGACCCGGGACCTCTAGAGACTGCGACTCCAACCTCAACGGACACACAAACCCCGACCCTGACACCTTCGAACACATCGACACCCACACAAACAGCCACTCCCTCATTCACGCATTCCCCCACTCGGGTCCCGACATTGACACCCACTCCCACAGAGACACCTACCAATACCTCCACCCCGAGTTCCACCGCCACACACACCGCAACGCTATCCCCGACTCCATCACCCACAAGCACTCGTTCATATGACTGGACTGGAGAAGGCGATATCGATTCGCACGATTTGCTTCTCATATTGAGTGCATCGACTGGTCCGGAATATATATATGGCTTCTCAGTTCATTGGCAAAACCATCAGGAAGAATAGCGAGCACCGCGAATCTGAGCGGTAACCCTTCTCCACATTTTCTCGCCTCCCTATTGAAGGAGGTGAAGAAATGGCAATATAAAGGGGAGCAGTGCCGAGGATCCTGTCGGCACAAGGAGAATGGAATGGCAGATATAGACAACCTCATCCATGATGGGAATGAACTCGCACAGGCAAGTAAATGGGATGAAGCTCTTGAATGTTACCGTGCAGCTTCCGCGCTTGAACCGACCAATCCTGAGATTTGGTTCCTCATCGGATGTTGCCATTTCAAAATGAATTATGGGGCTGGGGCCCGAGAAGCCTGGGAGCGCGCACTGCTTATTGACCCCACCTTCGAAAAAGCGCGCGTTTGGATTCATCGGGTAACCGGCTTGAGCGGTCAAATCCCCATCACCGCAAAAACGTGAAAGGGAGATTCTTGATTAATTCACATCGCTTGATTACTGAGATCCCTGTCTTTTTGACACATCGATTTCTGGGGTATGGGATAACCTCCTTCTTCATTGCGGTTGTATTTTTTACCCCTTGCGCGGTTTTTCGGGCCGAAGCGCAAGACCCCAAACCTCGCCCGGCACGAGACTCGTTTATCGATGCGATCGAGCGAAACTTACAAGTCGGCCGCAATCGCGAGGCGCTCCACCTCTTGAATGCGTTACGAAATCACAATATTCAAACTGTCGACGAACCCCTGTTTGTTTTCCTGGAAGCGCAAGCATTGATGTCGAATGGTTTCCCCGAGGAAGCTCAACACCGAATCGAACTGCTTCGAACACTTCCGAATTGGGAAGATGTTATCGATGGAGAGAAACTGCTCGCGGTAGAAGTCCAAGTCCTAAAAGCTGTAGGGCAACCTCTTGATGCTCTGGGGCTAGTGGAGCAGGATCTTCCCGAGTTGGATTTGATCGATCCCCCATATCCTGTCGATACTACGCAAAAGTATCTTTTATATGGAGATTTGCAACTGGCATGTGGACGATTCGAGGAAGGGGTCTACACTCTTTTCGATCTTCTCCTCAATGGTTCAAGACGTTTTCGGGATGATGTGACTCAAGCGCTTTTGGCCGCAGCCAATCAACAAGTCCTGAAGCCCGAAGACTATGAGAGGCTCCTCAAATTCCTGCCGGACATCCCCGGTATCTCCCTTTGGAACGAGTTTTCTAAATCGGCGTTCCGCTCGGGGTATCACGAGATGGCATCCACTTTTCTTTTGGAGGGCCTTACCGATCATGCTCCAAAACTCAGACTCAATTGGGAAGAGTTCTTGCGCGACCAAGAAGAAGGTCCCTTCCTTGATCTCGTTGGCGAAACTGTTTCCGAAATACTGGATGGAACCGGCGAGAACAAGTCGTTGGATCTGCAGATCCTCGCTGCCCAAACCTACAGGCGTATTGGCGATAGCGAGCGGGCAATCGAACTGACCCGCGAGATTGCCACGAATAGAGACCTTAGCCTTCAATTATTTGCGGCGCGGATGTATGGGGATGAAGGGTATTTTGATGAGGCATCGGAGATCTATGAAGATTTGGAAACTCGCGCTCCCGGGAAATTCCTGGAGGCGTGGGGTTCTCTTTATGTTCAATCCGGGGATACCGATCAAGCTCTCAAGATTTGGTCGCGGATCCCAGATACCCATGCGAACAGTGTCGAAGGGTACCTCTTATGGGGGCGGCTCCTCGAGGAAAAGGGTTTCTTGGAGGAATCGAAAAACGCTTTCCTGGCGGGAATCGAAAAGACCCGAAAACCGATACATTTCGCGTATGAACTATTGGAAGTCTCTCTCTCGTTGTCCGATGTAGAGGGCGCGTTGGTGGCTTATGAGACTCTTCGCGGACAAACCTCACCGGGAACGACCAAATCGGTTTGGACTCCGGGTCGACTCCTTACCCAGTTGAAAAGAACCCAGCAGGCTGAAGTTTTCGCCCACAAACTTGCGGAAGTCATCGGAGCGACCTCGACTGTCCAAGCGGAGTGGAGAGACTTTGCCATCGAATTAGCAACAGACTTGGCACTCCAGCTAAACAAGGTTGAAATCATTTCAAACTGGATTCACTCCCCATCCCCCGCATTGGTAGCCTATTGGGAGTCAGCGCCATTGCGAAAAACAAACCATTTTCTCAACATGGGATCGGAACTTTCCTTTAGGGGCGAAGATCTCCTCGCGGTCCAGGTTTTGGATCGTGTCGACCCTCCCCTTTTTGACCTCAAAATCGATGCTGCGGAAGCAGCGGCAAGAAGTCATGAATCGATCGGACAGGCCAGCGAGGCGATCAGGTACTGGGAGATCATTCATCGATCCAACCGTGCCTCGCGAATGAACCTCCGAGAAGCGGAAATGGCGATTGCCCGTCTCCATCTCGAAGAATACCGGGCGGGTGAGGCGTTGAAATGGCTGAACCAAATCGATGAAGACAAAGAACCTCGAACCATCATGGTTGAGGTCAAGTTTCTGAAAGGATTGGCCTACAGTCGGCTGCACGAGAAACGGAAGGCGATCCGATACCTGGAAGATGTTCTGACCCTTGGAATGAAACACGCCGCTGGGGCGGTCTTCTGGTTGGCGGAATGGGAACTTTGGCAAAGGAATCATGAGGAAGCGGAAGAACTTTACCGCCAGGTGCTATCGATGGACCCCGGCCAGCGTTTGGCGAACGATTCGCTCGAAAGACTCCGTCACCTGACTCAACTCGAAGAAGAGCAAATTCCCGCTTATAGTCTGGCGGCTTTTTTCGAGGCCGGGGGAAACTGGTCTGATGCCGAGGAAAACTACCGTAAACTGGCTTCGCTAATAGAATCGGGCGACTTATCCGATTGGGCCTACTATCGACTTGGCAGCCTCCTCATTCGGACGGGGCGCCATGAAGAAGGAATGGACCAGTGGTCCCTGCTCCTCGAGCGCACTTCCAGCGAAACTCTCAAGCGGAAGATTCGACTAGAGATCCTTAAGATTCGTCAATCTGATCAGGCCGAGTTGTTCGAAGAGATTGTCATGGAAGACCCCAATAGCCTGATCGGCGACCTCGCGCGCGACGAGATGCTTTCAGCCATGGAAGAAGCAGAAGTAGATAAATCTCATTCCCCGATTCCATAGAGCTCTCGGTCTCACACGTATTCTTCCGGAACATCGACTACAAAACATTGGGGAGTTCCCGTCTGATCCGAAGTGAATGCCACATGCTTGCCATCCGGGCTAAAGGAAGGATGCGGGTGCGAAGTTTGTGGACCATAGGTCGTTTCGGCCGTTTCCTCTTCCACCATAGTCGCGTATCCCGGGGCCGAACCCACTGCTGATACGGGACGGTCCTCGCGCCATTGAGATCCTCGGTTTGTCGCATTTGAAAGACAAAGGGGGTGTTGTTCGCCTGTCTCCGGGGATACCAATTGGAGTCCAATATCAGGCAAGTGTGTATCACACACAATCCACTTACCTTCGGGATGGGACGCAATATGCCATGCACTCATGTTCGCCATCGTTCTTCGTTCCCCGGTATAGAAACCTATTCGTTCGATAGACATATGAAAATTCACCACAATCAAGTTGTCTGAACCACCCAGAAAAGTCTCGTGGACAAACCACTCATCAGGTCGGTTTCGGTAGACACAACGGTCTTCTCTACCATCGACTCGTACAGACCAAATTCTTGCATCAGGGGGATCTGCCGAATAAACCAATTCATTCGGTTGAGTAGGGTGAAACTGTGGGTGATAAAGCGCGCGAGCGTTTACCAAGATGAGACGATGAGAGCGTTTCTGCAGATCGACCACCACAATTGAGGGCTGACCGTTCTGGGTGCACAGGGCCGCCGCCAGAGTCCTTTCGGAGTTGACTGTCACCTCACCGAGGAGGGCGCCGGGAACATCAGCCAGTGTATCGATTTCACGGGTCTCCAATGATACTCTGAGAATCCTCCCACCTCCAGTTGAGAAATAAACGAATTGGTCGATGCTGTTCCCCGAAAAAGGCAGAAGATCGGGAAGGTCAGTAAGCTGTTCGATCTCGCCTGTAACGAGACTCGCGGCGAATAGATTTTTTGAACCCGCTCGATCGGAAACGAAAACCAAGGATAGAGAATCGGGAGAGAAAGTATTCGTCAGATAGTAAAGTGGATGATTGGTCGATGAGTGGGTACTCATTTGGCGGACGCGAGCACCAGTCGTTTGATCCTGAAACTCTACCCATTCAGCAGGCCACTTTCTCATTGATGATCCCTTCGACCGATTGGTTTCAGATTGGTTCCGGGAATATAATGCCAGATCGTAGGGGTTCTGAGAATAATAGGGCTGATGAGTGTGGCTCAGTTAAGGTACGATTAACTCATTTCGGAAAGACAGGAATTAATCATGAATCGTGATGATATGGTTGCGAAGGTTGAAGACCGTAAAGACCCTTGGGATATATTGGTCATCGGAGGTGGAGCCACGGGAGCGGGGATCGCGGTTGATGCAGCCGCGAGAGGTTATTCAGTTCTTTTGTTGGAGCGTCACGATTTCGGAAAAGGGACCTCCAGTCGGAGTACAAAATTGGTACACGGAGGAGTCCGTTACCTTCAGCAAGGGAATGTTTCACTCGTCATGGAAGCCCTCAAGGAACGAGGCATCCTTCGTGAGAATGCCCCCCATCTCGTTCACGACCTCCGATTCGTCGTTCCGAATTATGATTGGTGGGAGACTCCGTTCTACGGGATCGGACTCAAGGTTTACGACATGTTGGCGGGGAAGTATGGATTTGGCCCTTCAAAACTGCTTTCAAAAGAAGAGACGGTGCAAGCAATTCCAACGATTGAGACGGAAGGACTCCGTGGAGGGGTGCAGTATTATGATGGGCAATTTGATGATTCTCGCCTGCTCATTCACCTATGTCTTACCGCCGCGGACGAGGGAGCAACACTTCTTAATTATTGCGATGTAACGGGGCTTATTAAGGACGGCGATGGTTTCCTTGCCGGCGCCCGAGCACAGGATCTGGAGAGGGAGAAGGAATATGAGATCCGTGCGCGCGTGGTCATCAATGCAACTGGACCCTTCACAGACGGGGTTCGAAAGATGGACACCCCAGAAGCGAAAGACATGATCGCCCCAAGCCAAGGAGTTCATGTCGTCCTCGATTCGTCATTTCTCCCAGGCGACTCCGCGATCATGGTCCCTCACACAACCGATGGCCGCGTTCT
>JAJDBZ010000002.1 GCA_029261095.1 Candidatus Omnitrophota bacterium
CGAGATGTTCGCTTAAATCGGGACCGGTCTCGCCGAGGCCGCCCAGATAGACGATACGACCGATCCCCTGATCCTTCGCAGTCTTCGCGAACTGGGTGCCGAGTTCAACATCTTTGTTCCGAAACGATTCTCCCGCAGAAACCATTGAATGCACGAGGTAAAAGGCGGAATCGCAATTCTTCAGTGAAGCGCTGACCGCTTCGGAATCTTCTAAAGGACCCTCAAAAACCTCCAACTGCGGGTGATTGATCCAGGGCCTGGTTTGCAATTTCCTCGCGGACCGAACCAGACAATGAACCGTATACCCTTTATCCAGAAGTCTCGGGACTAATCTTCCTCCAATGTAACCGGTTGCTCCCGTTACGAGGACCGTTCCAGTGGAAGTTGGTCTTTCACCCTGGTCCTCCATTTTTCTTAGCAACCCTCACAAGGCTCAAACTCAGAGTAAGGAGGAACATCTGAAGAGAGTTCGTGACGGAAATCTTTTAGAATTCTTCCCCTATGAACCAGAAAAACCCCAGGGAGTTGGAAGGGATCCCCCTCCGGCAAGCCGAAACCATGTCCCCTGAGAATCGCTGCCATGAATCCTCGCCACATCACCTTTGGTCCAAGAACCTGACGAAGGGTCCCGCGTTTTAGGCCAAAAGTCTCGTAAAGGACTTTTTGGCGGTCGCTAATTCTCGGGCAGTCTTCAAGCCCATACTTGGAAAACAGGCGGTGGATATCCTCACTCTCCTGGGCCATGTGGACAAACACCGGTTGGATGCCTTTCTCTCTCAGATTCGTTTGCCGGGAGGCTACGTCGGCAAGTGTTTCACGACAGAAGGTACAACCCAAGTGTCGGAGAAAGATCAGGAGGACAGGCTGGTTGTGGGTCAACTCCAAGAGGTCGGTCCCGTCTTGGATCCGGAAATCGGACAACGTTTCCCAAAAGGGATTGGATTCGGAGGGTCCTTTCACCGGGTTCACACGATGATCTCTCACCTGGCTCTCGCTTGAATTGGGTTTCCCGGCCATCCCGATGCGCTCATCGATGGAACCTATGTAATCATTCTCATTGGAGAAGCGATCTGCAACATTCTGGGAGGTTTCAGGGGCAATCATGAGTCTCTCTCCTCCGTTGTGTGTTGTTGTGAACCATCGAGTCTATCTGCCTGCGAATGGAAAGGCTCATATGATGGATATTGTTAGGTCCCTTATATCTGAACGTCTCAGGAAGCACGGGATAACTGAACTCCGAAGAGCCATATCCCTTTCCGCTCGAGACCGATGATGCACCCTCAAAAGCCTGACATCCTCAAGGTTCAAAAAAAGAGGCCGGGAAGGGAATGGCAGCCTACGCTTTTCCACTCCCTCCCCGTGCCGGATCCACTCGGTTAGTTGGGGAGGATTACTGTGTCGATGACATGAATCACTCCATTGGTGGTATCCAGGTCGGCTTTGACCACTTTGGCGTCATTCACCGAGACCGAGCCACCTTGACTTTGAATGTGTACCTCACCGCCCTGCAATGTTTCCGCATCGCCAGCATCGATCGCCTGCTTTGCGTAGACACGACCCGCGACCACATGATACTTGAGGATATTGGCCAATTTCTCCTTGTTCTCCGGTTTTAACAAGGACTCGACAGTCCCCTTCGGCAGTTTGGCGAAGGCATCGTCAGTCGGCGCGAAGACTGTGAACGGCCCATCGCCCTGGAGAACTCCTGCAATGCCCGCGGCCTGCGCGGCGGCTAGCAGCGTGTTAAAACTTCCAGCACCGCTCGCCGTTTCCACAATGTTTTTCGAAGAAGGCATGATCACCTGGTCAATGACATGGATCACACCATTGCTCGCCGAGATATCCGCTTTCACAACTGTCGCGCCGCCGACCATCACATTTGAGCCCGAGGTCTGGAAAGGAATACGCTGTCCATTCAGCGATTCCGCTCCGTCTTGGTGCGAGACCGCGATCGAACCCAACTTTTGAGGGATGACGTGGTAAGTCAGAATCGCCACCAACTGATCCTTGTTTTCCGGCTTCAGGAGATTCTCGACTGTTCCCGCAGGCAAGGCCGCGAAAGCGTCATCGGTTGGAGCAAACACCGTGAAAGGACCTGACCCCTTTAGGGCATCGACCAAACCCGCTGCCTTGACTGCGGCAACCAATGTGGTGAATGACCCGGCGGAAACGGCTGTGTCGACCACGTCCATCTCGGCCGCCGCCACTGTTCTGACCTTCTTGTGGCAATCGCCAGCGAAGACGTAGGAAGAAACAAATACGAAGCTCAATGCAACTATGGTTAGATTTTTCATTTTCTCACTCCTTGGTGATAGTTTTTTTGTCTGTCGATGAATAAAACGTTCAAAACGTTCACACGTAACCGCTGGTTGAAAATAGATTCCAAACCACGGAAGAAATTTCCTTAAGTGCTTTGTTTTCAGGTCTTAAGACTAACCCAGGATTAGGCCGATTTCTCGAAAGAAAGACCTCAGAAGGTTCAAATCGTTCAAAACATATGCTGAATAGAACCCTTTCCCCGAAAGAGATGGCCCAGATGATCGGGGCCAGTGAATCATCCCTCAAAAGATGGATCGATTCGGGAAAACTGGTTGCTCACAAGACATCCGGGGGCCACCGTAGGATTGCTCTTCCCGAGGCAATCGAATTCATTCGAGAGAACAAACTATTAATTGAGAGACCCGATCTCTTGGGAGTGAACATTGATCCCAGGTTTTCCGACCTCTCGGTCGACGCTCCCAAGAATGAGCTGCTTGAGAAATACCTTCTTGATGCGGGGCAGGAAGAAGCGTTTTCAATCGTCCTCTCTGAATACATCTCTGGAACCACGGTCCAAGAGATCTGCGATGATATTATTCAGCCCGCTCTCCAATCTATTGGATGTCTTTGGGAACACGACCGGTACGGGATTGTCATCGAACATCGAGCCACCGAGATCTGTATCCGTATCATGAACCAACTGAAGAACTACATGGCCCAACCCCAGGGAGAGATCCAAGCGGTGGGTGGCTCGCCAAGTGGCGATTTCTACATCCTCCCAACCCTTTGTGTCGCCATGACCCTCGAATCGGTAGGCATTCCCGTTGCGAATCTGGGGGCCAATGTCCCCTTTGAGTCGCTCCTTCAAGCTGTGGACCGACTTCACCCCAAACTAGTGTGGATTTCAGCCAGTCACTTAGAAGAATCTGTGGAATGGGGTTCGGGGGTGCGTGCCTTTTGTCGGGAATTGGATACACGCTCTATTCCGCTGGTGATCGGCGGCACGCAATCGAATCGATTGCGGTTCGAGGGCCTTTCAACGGTAACGGCTGGGGGATCGATGGCCGAACTTCTCGGTATCGTCCGACAAATGGACCTTGAGATTTTGAACCCACAGAATTCCTAAGGACTTCACCCGTTGACTCTCCTATTGTTCCTCCCTATGACTACAGCGGTTTAGGCTAAAGACTGGCGAACCCTCCAGGATTATTGGATCAACTCGGAAGGTGGTAGGTTATGAAAAACAGAGGATCTTCTCCTCAATGGAGGCCGTCCACCATCTTCCTCGGTGCACTCGCACTAGCGGTCGGTTGGGGGATGCGCGGAAATTTCGGTCACGAGTATGGTGCGGGATATGCCGGTTGCCTCTCCGTTATCACTGTTTGTCTTCTTTCCGGTCGTCAGGACTGGCGCGAGCGTGTCCTCTACTTTGCAGCGTTCGGCGCTCTCGGTTGGGGCTTTGGCGGGTCGATTTCCTACATGCAGGTGGTCGCCTATACACACTCCGGACATTTTCCCTCAGTGCTCTACGGGTTTCTGGGTCTATATTTTATCGGGTTCCTTTGGGCTGCCATGGGAGGCGCCGGAGCGGCATTCGCAGCGGTGGCTGACCGCGAACGTCTGACCGAGATTTTCAAGCCACTGCTTTTCATCTTGGGGGTCTGGGTCATTTTCCCGTGGATGGAAACTTTTTTTGAAGATGCTTTAGCCACAGCCGCATCCTCGGGGGTGGACCAAACCTGGAATCGACATAAGAGCCCTCTCTATTGGATGGATGCCGATTACCACAAAGCTTTGACCGCTCTAATGGGTCTCGCCCTCTTCGATCTTTGGGACCGCCGGTCGAAAGATTCCATCTTCCTTCCCCTTTTCGCAGGGGCCGGGACTGTTGGGGGCTGGCTCGTTCAGAATGGTCTTCAGGTTACGGGCTTGGAGAGTGGCTTCGCTTCCGCGATGAGCTACTCGCTGGGAGACTCGAATGGCATCGATCCCCAGACCGGCGAGTCATTCGGGCCCGACAATTTCCTTACCAATTGGCCCCAATGGTTCGGCGATTTCCCACAACATATCGGTTGGGTGGTCGGACTGTTGATCGGCGTTGGGCTCTACTTCACCTTCTTCGGGAAATTTCGATCGAGCGCCTCTCTCTTGGTGTACATGGCCTGCGGCTGGTTGATCTCTTTTTTCGTCTTTCCTGTCTTTCTCGGTCTCCTCTTTACCGATTTCGGCGGCGTTCGTTTGACACCCCCACGTTCGGACGATTGGTCCGGCATTCTCGGAGTATTCATCGGGATGACCATCTGGACATCACGCAACGGTCTCAAACCGGTTGCCTTCGCTTCCGTGGTAAGTGGATTCATTGGGGGCGCCGGCTTTTCAGGAATCGTCTGGCTCAAACTCATGGCCATCGCCCCGGGAAATCGAGAGAAATATCAGTCCATGATGGAGGAGGGGTTGATCGACTCCGAGGCTGGACAGGCAATCATCGCTAAGTGGAGCGATTGGCAGAGCCAGAATTGGCACAGTTTCCTGGAGCAGTCTTACGGTTTCGTGAATGGGCTCGCCATGGTGGTTGCTCTGGGGCTTCTCGCCTCGCGGGTGAGACCCCATCGTGACGAAAACCCGCCTCGTTTATGGACCAAAGCCGCAGCCGCATTCATCGTCCTGATCATGATGACCTATGTAAACATCGTGAAGAATGTCCGTGTTTGGGTAGAAGGCCTGCGGTCTCCTCATTGGACACGCGAAGTGAATCTGGAAAACGGAGAAACTCAAACAGTTGAAGCCCTCTGGGATGTCCCTTTTCTAGGACGACTCCCTGGTATGGATTGGATGCAGCTCAGCCCGACTGGCTGGTTTAATCTCACCTACCTCCTGATAGCGGCCGCATTGGTCTACCTCAGCCGAAGGCATCTAAGGGATCGGATTTCGATTGTTCCCCGGACTGCTCT
>JAJDBZ010000011.1 GCA_029261095.1 Candidatus Omnitrophota bacterium
CCGTCGAGCGTCCGGTTACTGGTTTCGAGGCTCATCTTGTCCATATCGAGGAAAGCGATGACATGAGTTTCCTTGACCAGATTCCCGTTTGGACGTACCGATTTGGATTCGACAATCCATTTGTCGCCATCGGGAACCCAATTGCCTTCTCCATAACCTCCATCCGAATCGAACATCCAGGACCGAATCTTACCCTTGACGCCGTCCCAACCGATCCATTGTGTCCCCCCCATCGTCTCTTCTCCGTTAACCGTCGTGGAAAAAGTACGGATCAAAAAATTCCGGTTGGGCGACCATTCGCAACTGGTCTGGATAGCGACTCCGCTTTCCTCTTCGTCCAGCCAATCGCCGATCATCCATTCCAGATCGCGAAGGTATTTGGAATTGGTCTCTTTAAACACGACCGCGTCGCGTACACTTTGTACGATCCATTTGCCGTCTTTTTTGACATGGACCGCGGTGTAACGCATCTCGCGCGTCGGTTGGTTATCGGGAAACGTAATCTCCCGAATTCCATCCTCGATCGCCATATCCTCATTCGCGAATTCCAACGAGGTGACACTGATGGTCATCGTCGGTTTTCCGAGAGCCTTGAAGAAGGCGTCGTACTCGGCCAGGATGTTTTCCCGACCCTTGATCATGCGACCTTGTATGTCGACGTAATTGCCATTTTCCGCCCAGTAAGACACGAGTTTGTCGGCGTCCTGGGTGTTAAAAGCATTCACGTAACTCTCGATGGTCGTCTGAATCGCCATTTGATCTTCGGTTAGGGGCGCATCTTGCGCGAAAACGGCACCCGCGAGAATCAAACCCGTCAAAAGGGGTCCTAATAGTTTCTTCATCATTTTTGAATCCTCCTTCAATTTGAGTCCTACATTCTTTTCTTTTTTCAGGTATGCCTTTGTGTCACTTGCGCCTACAAGGCATATCGGTCTGCTTCCCTCAAGATCGATTACCTTTTTATGGGTTTCAGGTCAGTGGGTTTTTGCGCGTCCGGGGGAGACTCATCTTGTGTTTTGGGCGTCTTACCGCCTGCCTTTCTCTTTAAGGTGACATTGGTGTCCGTATGAGTGTTTCCCCAAACGTCCTGTGTGGTCTCTTGATCGATGGTCGTGCTGTGTGGCCGTCCATCAGCGCCGATCCATGATGTTTGTTCGCGGGTGACCCATCTCCCATCCGGTCCATAGACGCGGGTGGTCGTGGTTTGAGGGGGTGTCACGGCCGTATTCCTGCCTGGAGAATAAGAAGATGCCCGACTGTCTTCGACTGTGGTCTGGTCGTGAAAAGTCCCGTCGGGTGCGTACCCTCCTTCGGTTGTCACCTCGCGGCGAACCACCGGATTGTAGGGTTGATTATTCGGATAGGTGTTATATTGAGGGTAATAAGCCCTCGGCTGGTTGTAGTTATTGTAATGACCCCCCGATCGATAGTACCTCCCGCCGTGCCCGTTATACCGATTATGTCGTCGATGGTGGTCATTGTCGCTGATGCCGAATCCGAAACCTCCCTGCCCGATACTAAAACCCCAATTGTCGCCGCCAAAAGCAGGGGCCAGTGGGACGGCTAGAATCATCGCGGCCCCTAGTCCAGCCGTGATTGATATGCGCAATCGATAAATCATGATGTTAAACCTCCTTGATTTGGTTCCTATTAATGAATCCTATTACTCGAGGACAAAGTTGTGGTATGCGCCAGGTAAAGATTTGGTATCGAATAGAATCGGATGAGACAGAGGGGTGATTCGTTGGGAATGGCAATACAAGAAGAGGAAAATCTTCTGAAGCTGTGGAGTTCAATGCGGAGATTTTTTAAGGTTGCCCCTCCGCGGGAGCGGGGGGCAACCGGTTAAAATCGACAAGCGAAGTCAGATAACCTGGATATACCCAACCCGTGTGGAGGCTCCGACTTGGGTAGTTCTTCTATCTTAATTCAACTCGCCATTTGGAAGATGCACCTTTCCCATTGCGGGAATGGTTGCAAATTTGATTTCGGCTATCGACTCGATCTTGCGCGTGGCGAGTTCGATTGCCTTTCATATTTTCCATGATCTGTCCAATGTTGCCCTTTGCTCAGGACACCTCCACGTAAGGCGCCGAGGCACTGAATTCCGACCATATCTCTTGAAGGTAAAGTCCCGGTAAGCGCCGGGTAAAGATTCGGTAAAGGCCCGAATCGGATAGACCGTGTCGGTAGTAGGGAATTGCTTGGGATTGCGATAAGGGGGGATCAAACGCTGTGCTAGGCCATCACTTCTTCGAATCGGTATCCGGAGCCGCGCACAGTGACGATGAATTTGGGATGGCTGGGGTCATCCTCGATCTTTTTTCGAAGGTGTCCGATGTGAACGTCGACAACTTTGGGGACACAGTAACTGGTTTCTTTCCACGCGAGTTCAATCATTTTATCGCGCGTGAAAACATGGCCGGGACGGCGGGCAAGCGTATAGATGATGTCGAATTCGACTTCGGTCAGGGCGATTTCCCGATCGTCTTTCCAAGCCCGCCTCGAACTCGGGTCTACTCGTATGCGGCCGATGTTGAGCACGTGGTCTTCCGGCAGCGCGTTCCGTGTTCTGCGGAGAATCGCGTCAACCCGGGCTCCTAGTTCCTGAAGATCGAAAGGCTTGGGGACATAGTCGTCCGCGCCCAGGGTAAGAGCCATTACTTTGACCGAGGAGATGTTCGTGGAACTCAACATGAGCACAGGAATATTGGCCGAATCGCGCACCCATCGGAGCACTTCAATGCCATCGATCGTTCTTTCGGTGGCCGTCTTCAGTTGGGGGAAACTGATATCGAGCACGATCAAGTCCGGGGATGTCGACTGTGCAAGTTTCAGCGCGGCGCGGCCATCCTCCGCAGTGTATACCTTGTAGCCCGCCTTCTCGAAATGGGCTTTGACATCGCTCCGAACTTGCGGGTCATCGTCGACAACCAGGATCTTGTATTGAGAATGCGTGGGCAAAATATCGGCCTCCGATTTTCTATTTTTCGCCAGGTCTTTGTTCACTCAAGGTGAAGAAAAATGTGGCTCCTTTGTCGACTTCACCCTCCGCCCAGATACGGCCGCCGTGGCGGTCCACGATGCGTCTGGCGAGCGCCAGACCGATTCCGTTTCCCCCAAAATCGCTGGTACGTTGGAGACGATGAAACGGCAGG
Organism: Candidatus Omnitrophota bacterium; assembly: GCA_029261095.1. GTDB lineage: Bacteria > Hinthialibacterota > Hinthialibacteria > OLB16 > OLB16 > JACKFH01. The sequence continues at coordinate 3,159 of JAJDBZ010000011.1, forward strand.
AATATTTCTTCCGCGGAGGGCGCGTTGAAACCAACCCCATTATCGCGGACGAAGTAGATTGTATCGCCATCGGTCTCCTCTCGATCGACAACAATCCGCGCTCGTTTTCTGGGTCGCGTGAATTTGAGGGCATTCGACAAAAGGTTCAGAATGACCTGTTTCAAGAGCCCACGGTCGGCCTGGCAGAGGCCCAGATCCTCGACTGTGATCTCGACTTCGCGGCCTTCCTTTTCGACCTCAAGATCCTCGAGGGACTCTCGCACAAGCCGGGATAAGTCCACGCGCCGTCTCTTCATCGGCTCGCGGCTGACCCGCGAAAAGTCGAGAAGATCTTCTATAAGCTTTCCCATTTCGCGGGTGCTCTCCAAGATCATTTCCACCTTTTGGACAGCGGCATCCGGGATTTCCGCCCCATGATCTTGAAGCAAGAGATGCGCGATCTTATTCGTAAGCCGCAGAGGAGATTGCAGATCATGCGAGGCGGAGTGTGTGAACGATTCGAGTTCCTTGTTGGCCCTCTCTAAACTGGCCACATGCTTTTGAAGGACAGCGTTTAACCCCTCAATTCGACCCTCCGCCTCTGTCCTTTTTGTTATGTCGCGCAGTTCCACCAGGATCGCCTCGGACTGGTGTCTCTCAAATGAGATACGCCGGGCGGTTACGGACAGAACCTTTTGATCGCCATTCGGCAACTTGCATGCAACCTCGACGTCCGTGGGGCGTCCGGCATGGGCAACGACCGACTCGAGAACCGCCCGCAAATGAGGTTGACCGTTTTCGTCGGCGACCAGATCTTGAATCCGCGCGCCCTCTAACTGTCCCAAAGGGATTTGCAGGGTCTCATAGAACGCGGGGTTGGCCATGACCCCCCGGAGGTTGCCATCAAGGACCAGCACCGGCTCGCGGAGAGATCTCAGGATGGATCCCGCTGCCTCCAATGCCTCACGCATTCTTCTCACCTCTGCGAAAAACTATACCACACCGCTACTCCGATGATAAGCAAAATCCTTTACCGAAGATTTACCTGTCCTTTACCGCTCGAATACCTGACTGTGGTTGAATGATGTTGAATCATCGTGCGCCATGGAACGAAGTTGTCAAGAGTCTGGGACGAACGGTGGCGCTCGCAATCTCAGAAAAGTGAAAGGTTTCAACCATGGGTACAGTTTTCTTGGTCTTGCTCGTTCTATTGCTCTTCGGAGCATTTCCCACATGGCCGCATAGTCGGAATTGGGGATTCGGTCCCAGCGGTGGAGTGGGGTTGGTGCTTGCGGTGGCCGTGGTCCTTGTCTTCTTGGGGTACATCCCCAGGTAGTACCGCGCAACAAGAAAATTCAATCGTGACTTTTAGCACCGCCAAGAGGAGACAGTGGCCCATGGGAAATCGATATGGTTTGACATACGGAGGCTTTATCGAAAACCCCTAACGGAGAGTTCCCCCCAGAGATTCGTTTCCAGAATCTCTTTAAACCCCTACCCAATAGCACTTGGCCCGGCGACAGACACCCTTGCGCCGGGCCCTTTTTTTACGAAGGCCCTTGAAAGCACGCTGGACTCGGGCGATGCGAGACAGTGAAACACCATTGAAATCGGACGTGATGGTGCCACATCCTCACCTTTCCCATCTAATTCAATAAGCCAAGTGAGATTCTTCGGTTCGTATACCGAATATTTACCTGACCTTTGCCCGCTTATTACACTGGTGTGATTCAATGACTCAGGTCAATCAAGTGACGCGGGTTATTACCAAAGATCAATTGGAGAAATGAAATGTTGGAAACTATCATCGTTCTAATGGTTATCCTCTGGGCGCTAGGAATGGTGACGTCCACCACTATGGGAGGATTGGTCCACATTCTCCTCGTGATTGCAATCGTGGTCGTGTTACTTCGTGTCATTCAAGGCCGCCGGATCGTCTAATCACCGGGATTGCTTTGACTTCGGGGGGCGGCAATTGACGCAATGATGCTTATTGCGATGTGAAAGCCCTCGGGTATCCGAGGACATTCGGAATGTCTGACGTCTCTGCGTTAAATGAAATCGAAAGGAGGGCGAATCATGCGTGATCTTCGTCTCTCATTAGTAAAGTCGTTCCTGCTCCTGACCGTTGTTGGGAGCGGAGGTTTTCTTTTTGGAACATGGGGCATTTGGGCACAAGGTCCGGAGGGTATGGAAATCCTGACCCGTGGACCATTGCACGAGGCTTTTGCCGGACCGATCGCACCGGAAATCGAGACAGGACTGGCCATACAGAATGCTCCACCAACAGCCATCGAGGAAATCCCACCGGAGGCGATGCCCGAAGGCGATGATGTCGCTTGGATTCCAGGGTATTGGGGCTGGGACGAACAACGCAACGATTTTCTCTGGATCAGTGGCATTTGGCGTGTTCCTCCCCCAAATTCTAACTGGACACCTGGATACTGGATCGAGGTGGAGGGTGGTTATCAGTGGGTCGCCGGGTTCTGGCTTCCCAACGATGTCGAGGAGATCGCTTACCTTCCAGCTCCGCCCGAGAGCCTGGACGAGGGACCTCAAAACGATCCCCCCTCAGATGCGCATGTCTGGGTCGCCGGTGGCTGGGTCTGGCCCGAAGACCATTATGTGTGGCAGCCTGGTTACTGGGTGGAGGCGCGCCCCAACTGGGTGTACACCCCCATGCATTACAACTGGACCCCTCGCGGGTATGTCTATGTCAATGGCTATTGGGATTATCCGATCGCCGATCGCGGCGTGCTATTCGCGCCGGTGTATTTCAGTGAACTGATCTACAGGGAATCCACATTCCAGTATTCCCCCAACGTTCTCATCGATGTGGGAGGACTGACCCACAATCTGTTTCGATATCCACGATACAACCATTACGTTTTCGGGGACTATTATGGAAACGAGTCGGCCCAGCTTGGAATCGTTCCATGGTTCCAGTTAAGCGTGGGACACCAGGGGTACGACCCGATATATCAGCACCAAAGGTGGGAACACGGGGGCAACGACTCGAATTGGTCAGAAAAATTGCAGGACGATTACCAGCGGCGCAAAGAGAACGTCGAATCTCGTCCGCCAAGTGTCTATGCGAGTTCTCCCAATTCCGACCTATCTCATCCCGATCAAAAAAACAACAACCGGGTTAACGCAATAACCCTTCAAGAGGTCGCTAACGAAAAAGACTCTTCCTTTAAGCTGATAAAAATCGACAAGAACCAGCGAGACAAACTCGACAAGAGGGGGAGAGACCTCCGGAAATTTGCCAAGGAGCGTGCTAAAAGGGAATCGGCCCCCACCCAACAGACTCAAATTGTGCCTCCCGAGGGCCAGGCGGTTGTAGTCGAAAGACTTCCGGTCCCGAAGTCTCCGATCAAACGCGTATTGATCCCGGGCAAAGACGCCTCGAAGACTCCCCCGGACATGCCGTTATTGCCGAGGCATGATCCGAGGGGCCATTCCGACCGGGTTAAAGGAAAGATTGGCGAGGCCGGTAAAGCCGCGCAAAGTGTCCAGGAGCCTATCAAGATCAAGGCCGAGTCTAAACCTCTCCGTGAGCCTCCCGCCGGAACGAAAAGCCAAGGTAGGAACAAGGCCTCGGAGTCAGGAGACGCCAAGAAGGATCTCAAAGAGACTCCCCCAATCGTCGCTCCAAAGGCGAAGGAGAGACAGCCGGACGTGAAACAAGACGCCCCAATCCAAAGACAGGAACAAGAAAAGCCGAAGGTTGAGAAGATCGAGAAATCGGTCCCAAAAGGTAATGGGAAGAACCCAAAGGCGAATCGCAAACAGAACTCCTCCCAGCCACCCCCAAATACGGGTGTGAATCCGAACCAGGGTAATCCCAAAAAGAAACCGAAGGGGAACCAGGGAGCGCAACTGCGGTCTCGGTCGGTTCCTCTCCCACTCACCGCTCCTCCGCCAGTCCAAGCCCAGGTTTCCGTGGGGAAGGGCGAAAACAAAAACTGAAAGTAATCGTAAAACCGGCGAGAGGCGGCGCGGGCTATCTGTTAGCGAAACCGGTTGCCGAAGATTTACCGATCCTTTGCCACGGTTTTCGGCGAGTGTGGTTTGATCGTGTTGATGAATGATCCTGGGCGAACCCGTAATCAAGGGCGGAAGGGTTATTCTCGTATTTCATGGTCCGGTGGAAGAGTTGGCCGGAACGCAGGAACTTTCGACCGACATGGGCCACGATGTGCCGGTCCATTCCAAACACAATCTCGCAGCCGCCGGCTATAAGGCACTCCGCTATCCTCGCGAAATTCGAGCGATTGGGCGGGAGATACTATTGATGAGTCGGAGAAGAACCATGTCCGTGAAAAGTCTTAAGTCCGCGAGTACCGAAGAAGTCGAACGCGCGGTAGATACCCTCATCGAGGGCCAGCGACAGGAGGCGCTCCTCTCTGCGGAGGCCCTGCAGGCCGCGATTTTCAACAGCGCGAACTTCTCGATTATCGCCACCGACGCGAAAGGAATCATTCAACTGTTCAATGTCGGCGCCGAGCGCATGCTGGGCTACACGGCCGCTGAAGCACTGAATAAGATTACGCCAGCCGACATTTCCGATCCGGAAGAAGTCATCGTGCGTGCTAAGACATTGAGTCTCGAACTTGACGCGACGATCGCCCCGGGTTTCGAAGCTCTCGTTTTTAAGGCCTCGCGAGGGATCGAGGACATCTACGAACTGACCTACATCCGCAAAGACGGCAGCCGCTTCCCAGCGGTCGTGTCTATCACCGCGCTACGCGACGCGCAAGACGCCATCATCGGTTATTTGTTGATCGGCACCGACAATACCGCACGCAAACAGGCGGAAGAGGCGCTACTCAAAGCGGGAGCCCTTCAGAGCGCGATCTTCAACAGCGCCAATTTTTCGAGTATCGCAACCGACGCGAATGGAGTCATTCAGATCTTCAATGTCGGCGCCGAGCGGATGCTTGGGTACACCGCCGCTGAAGTGACGAACAAGATCACTCCGGCCGACATTTCCGATCCGGAGGAAGTGATCGCGCGCGCTACCGCGTTGAGCCTCGAATTCGCCAACACGATCGCTCCGGGTTTCGAAGCCCTGGTCTTTAAGGCCTCACGCGGAATTGAGGACATCTACGAACTGACCTATATTCGAAAGGACTTGAGCCGCTTCGCAGCGGTGGTATCGGTCACCGCACTCCGCGACGCGCAGGACACCATCATCGGCTATCTGTTGATTGGCACGGACAACACCGCGCGCAAGCAGGTCGAAGAGGAGCGGATGAAGCTCGATCAGCGCCTGCGCGACCAGCAGTTCTACACGCGCTCCCTTATCGAATCCAATATCGACGCGATCATGACCACCGATCCGCAAGGCATCATCACCGACGTCAACATGCAGATGGAGGCGCTCACCGGCTGCACGCGGGACGAACTCATCGGCGCGCCGTTCAAGAATTACTTTACCGATCCCGAGCGGGCCGAAGCGGGCATCAATCTGGTCTTGAGCGAGAAAAACGTCACCGATTACGAACTCACCGCGCGCGCCCGTGACGGTAAGGAAACAGAGGTGTCCTATAACGCAACCACTTTCTACGACCGGGAGAGGACGCTACAAGGAGTGTTTGCCGCCGCGCGCGACGTCACGGAGAGCAATCGCCTGGACCGGGCGCTCGAAGAGAGGAACGTCGAGTTGCAGAGCGCCAAAGTCTTAGCGGAAAAAGCCAACCTCGCGAAATCGGATTTTCTTTCCAGCATGAGCCATGAGCTTCGCTCTCCGCTTAATGCGATCCTCGGTTTCGCGCAGTTGATGGAGTCCGATTCCTCGGCGCCGACGCCCAGCCAGAAAGAAAGCATCGACCAGATTCAACAGGCGGGGTGGCATCTGCTGAGTCTGATCGATGAGATCCTCGATCTAGCGAAGATCGAGTCCGGGAAGATGTCGCTTTCATTGGAGTCGATATCCCTGGCCGAGGTCAT
>JAJDBZ010000101.1 GCA_029261095.1 Candidatus Omnitrophota bacterium
AGGAACCCCGCCGCTCTTGCGTAACTCTTCCTCATGGATCAGCCAATCCAGTCCTTTGATCAATTTCCAATAGTTGAGGACGAAGAAGCCATTCTCGACATCCTCCCAACCGAATCGGAAGTTGAGAATCACCCTCCTCCAGTCATCGACAGGGACTTCGATCTCTTCACCCTTGTCGGTTGGTATCACAATGACCTTGTCCTCGAAACGAACATCCCTGACACTCGCCCCGTATTGATTCAAAACCACTTGAAAGGCAAGGCTCGGATAAAGGTAACCGTCGAACTCGATAAACAAGGGAGCGGCACGAATGATGCCGTCCTCTTCGGGGTCATTGGTGGTCATTCCGGCCCCTGAGGCAGAATCCACGAGAGAGGTCACCAACCCCATGAATTCCATTTGCATCATCTCTTCCTCGCTGATATCTCCGCTTACCTCAGACCACCATTCCGTGTCCCAAGGATGGTTGACCAGCTTGGCGTGGTAGATTGAATCGTGTCGAGCGGGTTCGTAGACCATACCAAAGCTTCGAAACTTTGGAGGAGGTGGAACCCAGTTGAGATCCGCAGCGTCGGCGTATGCTTTTTCATACTCTTCTTGAGTGAACGGCTCTTTGGATTGCGGAGTAAATAGAGCCGCAAAAAAAACCGGGACATCCGAGGCCGCTTCGATGGATGCCACAAACAGCTGGTCGTTTGAGATGCCCTCGTCGGGCGCCTCTTCTTCGACCAACGTATACCCTTTCGGAGGTTCGGCCGAAGCATCGTCTGCCAAGTCGAACACAATATCGTAAACAATCGCCGCCGGCTTGACTCCCGCCTCTTTCAAGAGTCGATGTATTTCCGCGTAGTTATAACGGGGCCAAGGCCACCGCCTTGGGGTTCCATATTTTCCGCCCTTGTTCTGAATGAGGGCTGCATCGTTGATATCGATGAAGATGATGTTGTCGGGTTTCTGTTGCCAAGGTTGCAGTTGATTGCGGAGTTTAAAACGGAGGTTGATCGTAGTGGCTTCGATGGAAGAGTAGTCGCCAAAATAGACCCACAGGCCAAAGAGGATTCCCACTGTGCAGGCAACGAAGACCGGTCCAGATTCCGAGAGTCGGGCTCCGAGAGTTTTCAGGGTCATCGGACGACGTCATCCTCCCTCATGGACAAGGTTGCCTCGGGCAAGGAGTGTACGAACGGAATGGTGTGAAACCGGTCGGGTCATCCGGCCGTTAGAAATCGTAGCGCACGTAGAACCCGTAACGATCTTCCTGGTACTTGCTTGAGTGGTCGTTAGAATCGTTATTCGAGTAATAAAAATCGATCCCCGTGGTCAGGCAATCCTCGATCGTTTTCTCTAGCGCCAAGTAGCAGGTAATTCTTTCATCGTCGCGGACTGTGGGATTCGCGGCCCCGAAACTCCCCTCGGTGACCTGGGCATCGTAATTCTTGTTCCCGTATTCGAGGGAAGAACGGAACACCAATCCGGATATGTGATCGGGGCACAAGGCTTGTTCATAGAGGACCCCGACGCTGCTCTCTTGATAGTCGTAGAAACTACCCGTGCTCCTGAGTGATCGGAAGCGGTAGTAGACAGTAATTTCCTGATTTTCATTTGGGATGGAGGTCAGTGCGATGACCGGCTCCCACAGGTCATACTTACGAAACTCCCCTGGAATCCGCGCACCGAATTCGTCCAATGTGATGGATTCATGATCTCTCTTCGCGAATGAAATGCCCATGTTTAGGGTAAGTTTATCGCTGAGGGCTTGGAGATAAGTCGCATAAAATCGATGTTCGTTCCAATCTCTGAATGGGGTTTCGGGTGGGGCTGGCCCTCCGAGTTTGTCATAGTCGCGGTGACGGAATTGGTAACCTAATGTTGCCAAAACATCCTCCGAAATTTCCTTACGAAACTCCGTTCCGACATGCCACTGATCGTGGTCGGGCCTAAAATATTGGGCGTTACGGTCGCGGTGTTCGGTCTGTCCGCCCCCAAAAACTTCCCATTCGAATCCATCTGCAAGTTGTTTGATCGTGGCCAACTCGATCCGATGCACATTGCTGTTCTCTCGATCATACGAGTTGTAGTCTTTCAGCAAGAAATCATAGCGAACCGCACCCTTCATATCGTCTGGCGAAAGAGCGAATTCGTGCTCGTATCCCATCGCGATGGTGTTGTAGTAATCGGCGACTTCGGTTTGATTCGGGTTGATCCGGAGATCTGTATCGTAATCCTCCGCCGAACCGTCAATATTGGTCGAATATTTTCCGCGAAACTCCAGGTAACCTCCGCTCTGAATCCAATCGTCATCCACCGCGTCGAAGAGGTCTCCAAATTCTTCTTGCCAAAATCGCTCGTCTATATCGCCAACATGGCTTCCATCGATCCCAATGGCGCGCGGGAGGTTCTCGAGGAAGTCCGGCGTTTCGGGGTTCCAGAAAACATCGCCCTCTCCCCCTCCCTCTGCTTCGGGAATATTGGTGAAATCGCTTTCGGGAACAGGTTGGAAAAATGGATCCTGGGATCGAATGATTTCCTGGTCATTCTCCGCTTGGGAAAAGGCACCAGGGGCTAACCCTGCGAAAAGGAAAACTGAACAGAGAAGGCGAAACCAAAGTCTATCTAGCATCATTGTTTTTTATGGAAAGGTTGAGGGGCTGCCTTCACAATCCCTGAATGACCCCAAAACCACCTACCCCCTGATCAAGAATATGAGTCGATTGTTCTCCTAATGCCCAGCAATATACAGGAATTATCGGACAAAGGGAGTGGTTCCTCCATCTTTTCTTTTCTTACAAGGTCGATCTTGGAAACCTGAAGTGGAAAGTAAAGGAAAAGAGGTGTTAACTAGTTCTTGATCGTACTAAACCTCCAGTGATATTCCCGGTTCCAAGAGAATCTGTTACACGATGCGGAAGCGAGTTCATTACAAGTGTCCCTAAACAATGAACCGGAACGACAAAACCTCCTATGAAAAACCACTTTTTAGGTTTACGTTTCAGTGTGGCCGTCGAGTGGCTCCTCCTCCTCGGGGTCATGGTATTGGCGTTGTATTTGCGACTTCCACACTTCAAAGAATTGGCTTTGTTGGTCGATAATGTCGAATATTGCTATTGTGTCGATCATTGTCAGCTTCCTCATTCTCCATACCTCCTTTACCTCTGGGTAGGTTTTGCCATTTCCGATTTCTGTCGAATCGATGTTGGTTACTCGATTTTGTCTATTGTCACCGCTGTATTGGGCATTGGTTTGTTCGGATTGTTTTCCACTAAGATCATCGGAAAACCCTTCTCGGGTGTCGTGGCCGCGCTGGTTCTCGCTCTCACTCCGATTTCCATCCTTGCATCGAGTCACCAGGAGGTTTACTCCGTCCAGTTCTTCTGGATGGCACTTTCGTGGTGGTGTTTGGTTTACTTCCGCTGTTTCTTCTTAGGGGGATTCCTGATGGGTTGCGCGTTCGCAACTCACACAGGCACAATCTTCGTCCTTCCCGCCACGATGATCCTCCTTCTTCGTTCAACCATCATTGAGAGGAATCCCTCACCCAATGGATTGCCAGATGGTCCCAAGACGAGGGTTCCGCATCTCCATTGGAGAAACATTATTTTATCGTTCGTTGTTTTTTCCATTGGATTCGCGATTCCGATATTCCTGATGGTTTCTTGGTTGGCCTGGATTTGGAAAATCCACGAGGACTGGAGTGAAATACCCCGCCTGTTGGAGTATCTCCGAGGAACGGCTCCCGGTGCCGATTTCCAAATGATACTGACCGGATCGTTCTCGGGGGGTGGAGATTATGACGGCGACCTTGGAGCGTTAATCGATAGAATCGGCGACCAATTCGAAAGATTGTGGAGAGTTATCGGGGACCCGTTAACACTAACCAGGGGTCTGATCCTTTGCGGGTCCGCCGGACTCTTGTTCCTTTCTCCCAAAAGGTCAGCGGCGGTCTGGCTTCTAGCCCTCCCCTACCTGATTTATGAGATTGGCGCTGGATGGACACTCGATCCTGGTATTTACTCGGTTTTCATTCCACCCTGCCTGGCGATCGGAGTCGCAGCCGGCTTTCCATCCATTGGCAACCAAGGACAAAACTTCAAGCCGCTAACCCTCCTTCGGGGACTCTTGATGATTGGAGGGATCCTCTCTCTTCTCTTAGCTTACCCATTGCTAATGAAGAAGGGGATCGAAAACCAAATCTTACCGGGAACAAAAGAATCCGGCGCGACAATGGCATTGACTCAGTGGGTGAAGGAAAACTCTCCCGAGGATTCATTGGTGATGGTTCCTTCCGAATGGTTCTACGCGGGAGTCGCCATCAAATACTACGCGGACAGGGCTCCTCTCTCGCGT
>JAJDBZ010000102.1 GCA_029261095.1 Candidatus Omnitrophota bacterium
CTTCATTTCGAGTGCCATCGAGTCTGTTTCCAGAGGACTCGGATTATTATTTCCGAGTTCGCACGAAGGATACCCAAGGACTTGCATCCGAGTGGAGCAATACTCTGGAGTTTTCCACCGGGAAGGGGGTATAGAAGATGATCTCGAACGGGAGACCGCTTCCACCGATATATTTCTTCCTTGCAATTGTGGCAATGGTGATGGCCCACTACTTCTACCCGATCACTCGCTGGACCGAACCGCCCTATTCATTCCTGGGCGTCATTCCGATCACGATCTCTGTAGCGCTCGTATTTCGGGCGGCGGGGCTGTTCGGGAGAATAGGGACGACGATCAAACCCTACCAGGAATCGCAGCACCTGGTTGTTCAAGGCCCCTACCGATTCACCCGAAACCCCATGTATCTGGGAATGGTGGGGATTCTCAGCGGCTTCGCCATACTTCTCGGCACCTTATCGCCTATTCTGGTTATCCCGACATTCGCTTTGCTCATCCAAGAGAAGTTCATCAGGGTGGAGGAGGCGATGCTGGAGAAAACCTTCGGGGATGAATATCGCCGATTTTGTGAAAGGGTGCGGCGTTGGATTTAGCCTTCACGAGGATAGTGGTCTAGGCATGGGATGTTCGATTCAGATACCATGGGATGAGACTGTCCTAACCACCAAAAGACCACCGAGAGAGCCAAAATGACCACGGGATCTGACAAGAACACCTATCGGCTCAATCAATACCTCGCCAGATGCGGGGTCGCCAGTCGTCGAAAGGCAGAGGAGCTGATCGCCGAAGGTGTGATCACGATCAATGGGAAACTCGCCGATCATCCCGGGAATCAAGTAACCCCCTACGAGGATACGGTTCGCTTGAATGGGAAATTGGTGGGTCTCACTCCTGATATTACTCTGATCTTGAACAAACCCAAAGGAATCCTCTGTTCTCGCGATGACGGTACGGACCGCAGGACTGTGTACGATTTACTGCCCGCCAAGTATTCCAAGGCGGGTGTCCAATCGATAGGGCGCCTGGATTTCGACTCCTCTGGACTATTGATTTTGACCAATGACGGCGACCTCCACCAGAGAATGGAACATCCCTCGGGGAAGGTTTTCAGAGTCTATCAGGTAAAAGCCCGCGGGATTCTCAACACCGAAAGAAAAGAGAGCCTTCTTAAGGGGGTTCGGTTACGAGAAGGTGTGACTCGCGCGGAAAGAATCGAAGTCGACAAGATTTCCAGTGATATCAGCCGTTTCAAAATGACCCTCGCCGAAGGTAAGAACCGTGAAGTCAGACGCCTTTGTGAACAGGTTGGGCTCGATGTCCTCGACCTCAAACGTATCCAGTACGGAAAAGTATTACTTGGGCCACTTCCCTCGGGAAGATTTCGTGAACCTTTCTTTGAGGAAAAATCCTTCTTCAAAAAGATCTTAAGCAAGCCTAAGAGTTCATCGGGGAAGAACAGAAGGAGCGGGACAAAGAAGCGATGACGATTCCTTTTCAGGTTGTCCATCCGATCTCGCTGCTATTGCTTCTCATTCTCCCTTTTTTTATCTGGCGTTGGACTCGCCTCCGTGATCTCGGTCCCTTCCGCCGAACGATGGCGCTCATTCTGCGACTGGTGGTTGCGCTCATTCTGATTGCTGCGATCGCTCAACTTCAATTTCAATCCACGACAGACATCTTGTCGGTCATTTTTGCTGTCGATCTCTCCGAGAGTATACCGGCTGCCCAACGCGAAAGAGCATTCTCCACGATGCGCGAATCGTTTGAAGAAATGGGAAAACGAGACCGCGCGGGGGTGGTGGTGTTTGGTAAAGACGCAGTCCTGGACATTCCGGCCCAGCCTTTCTTGGAATGGGAGCAGCCCTCTTCCTTGTTTCAGGACGATGCCACCAACCTTTCCGCAGGGCTTCGCTTGGGTTTGGCGGCCTTTCCTGTCGAATCCCAGAAGCGGGTGGTCCTTTTCTCGGATGGAAACGAGAACCGAGGAACCGGATTGGAGGAGGCACGCAGACTAGCGGGATTGGGTATTCCGATCGATGTGGTTCCACTGGAGTATCAAAACGAGGAAGAGGTTTATGTAGAGAAGATCATTTACCCGAACCGAGTGAGCGAGGAAGAACCTGTCGATGTCGAACTGTATGTAAATTCACGGGTGGACACCTCCGCCAATCTGCGGCTCTTCCTTCAAGACCAGCTGGTTCGCGATCAACCCGTCGAACTTAAGGCGGGAAAAAACAAATTCACAGTTCCATCCTTGGAACTCCCATCGACAAAGTTGTACAAACTTGAGGTGCGTGTCGAAGCGGAAGCGGACACCAGCATCGAAAATAATCGCGCCACTGGGTTCGTTTCAGTGACCGGGAAGCCGAATGTCCTTCTAGTTGAGGGAGATTTCGAAACGAATCCGTCGGCTGCTGATGAGTTCGTGGCGCAAATCCAATCGGAAGGAATCGATATCCACCGGATTGCTCCGGATCAACTTCCCATCGATCAGTCGCTGTTCCTTTCCTACGACGCAGTTGTCCTATCGAATGTGAACGCGGCCGATATGTCCGACGACCAAATGAACATTCTAGAAAGAGTTGTCCACGACATCGGGATCGGCTTGGTCATGGTTGGAGGGGAGGAATCTTTTGGCGCGGGCGGATACCGAGGGACTCCCATTGAGAAAGCCCTACCGGTCAGCACCGAGATCCGTGAGAAGAAACTGATTCCCAGCGGAGCTTTGGTGGTGGTTCTTCATACATGCGAAATCATCAACGGCAACAATTTGATGCGTCAGGTGGCTATCGAATCGATCCGAGTTCTTGATCCACACGATGAAGTGGGGATGCTTGATTACGATTATACGGCGGGTGGAGTCCAATGGATATTCGATCTTGCCAAGAAAGGTGACGGTCGTCGCCAAGTCGCTCTGATTAAGCGCGCCAATCCCGGAGATATGCCCGATTTCGGGTCAGCCATGAAACTCGGATATAACAGCCTCCGATTATCCAGTAGCAATCTACGTCACATGGTGATTCTTTCCGATGGTGACCCGCAGCCCCCGAGTCAGGCACTACTCAGCGATTTCCGCGATAATGGGATTACCGTATCGACAGTCTTGATCGGTGGCCATGGCGGAAACTTCATCCAGGTAATGAGTTCGATCGCAAAGACGACCGGGGGGCGGTTCTATGATGTGAAGAACGCTCAGAAGATTCCGCGTATCTTTGCGCGAGAGGCGGCGACGATTAAACGGAATCTGATAGTAGAAGAACCCTTTCAACCCATACAGATCGCAGATACCGAGTTGACGGAGGGATTCGATCCATCAGGGTACCCGGCTCTTCTGGGGTATGTCTTAACCTCTAGTAAACCGGGAGCCGAAACTCCCCTACTGACCCATCAGGAAGACCCACTTCTGGCACATTGGCGGTACGGGCTGGGGAAAACGGTGGCGTTCACGAGCGATTTTAAACCGAAGTGGGCGCCGAACTGGATCGAGTGGGGGCAATACGGTCAGTTCTGGGCCCAGACACTGCGTTGGGCTGCGCGGAAGGAGATGTCGGGAAATTATCAGATCTCCGCCTATAGGGAGGAGGGTAAAGGGAGAATCGTAGTCGATGCATTTGGGGATGACGGTACAGCGCTCAATTATCTCAACTTCAATGGAAAGGTGCTGACCCCGGATCAGGGGTCGATCCCCGTAAGATTGTCACAGACAGATCTTGGGCGATATGAAGCCGAATTCGATTTGGATTCAGAAGGAAGTTATCTGGTCAACTTGTTCAATGAGGATGACGAAGGCGATTCGGGAACACTGACTGCGGCATTATCTGTTCCGTACTCTCCCGAATACGCCAATGACCGTTCCAATGTCCGGCTCCTGAAGATGATTGCGGAGACAACCGGTGGTCGATTCGGACCCGATGCCTCTACTTTTTTCGACCACAGTTTGGTGGCCCACGCCAAACCCTTTCCTCTTTGGCCTTGGCTGTTGGGAATCGCCATTGTCTTGTTCTGGTTCGATGTCTTTGTTCGTCGGGTTCTATTGGATATGGGAGACATTCGCAACGGGCTGGCCTACGCGGGAGGGTTGCTCGTTCCGAAAAGACGAGAAGCCAAAGAAGGTGAGGAAACCCTGGAAGCCCTGAAGAAAACCAAAGAGGCGACTCGCCGAACCGGCATGCAGTCGACACCCAAACATCAACCACCCATCATCCCGGACCGGAAGTTTGATTTCGATTCACTCGAATCGACGGAAGGCAATGAGGTAAGTCTCGATCAGCCAGAAGGCCGAAAAGCCGCTCCAAGCAAGCGAGAGGCCAGTCTCTCGCCCGCCGATCGAGCCGCGGAAAGAGAAGGTCGTGGATCAACCACCGAGCGCTTGCTCGATTTGAAAAAGAAGATGGACAATAAATAGTTCCACTCCCAACCCCTAGACACTAAGTGGATGGGAAAGAATCAGGAGGCGATGAAAGTGAGTGATCAAACAGCCGCGAAGGCATCTGAGTTCAAGAAGCGATTTCATCAAATCAAGGATGAGATCGCCAAGGTCATTGTCGGGCATGAAGACATTGTTGAGGGAGTGCTCACCTGTTTTTTTGCCGGGGGACATGCACTACTAGAGGGAGTTCCAGGCCTGGGTAAGACGCTTCTGATCAAGACATTATCGGAAGTGACTCACCTCGATTTCTCACGTATCCAATTCACCCCCGACCTGATGCCGGCCGACATCATCGGAACGGATATGGTGGCAGTAAACGAACACGGGAACCGGGAATTCAAATTTGAAAGAGGACCGGTGTTTGCGAACCTACTTCTAGCCGATGAAATCAACCGGGCGACTCCAAAAACCCAGTCTGCGCTTCTCGAGGCCATGCAGGAGAAAAGCGTGACGGTTGGGGGAACGCGCTATGGCCTAGATGAACCCTTCTTGGTGATGGCCACTCAAAACCCGCTTGAAATGGAGGGAACTTATCCGCTACCTGAAGCCCAGCTCGATCGGTTCTTTTTCAAACTCTTACTTGAATACCCGGGTCGTGAAGAACTCCAAACGATCCTCACGCGTACCACATCCACAGAAATCCCTGAGACGAGTCGAGTCATCGACGCTGGCGAGATCATCGATCTCCGGCAGACAGTCAAAGAGGTGCCTGTGGCTCCCCATGTTTATGACTACGCGGTCCGGCTAATTCTGGCAACCCACCCTGGTGGGGAATTCTCCACGACTTCGGTTAATCAGTTTGTCCGGGTCGGCAGTTCTCCACGCGGAGCACAGGTCCTGGTTCTGGGTGCAAAAATCCGAGCCCTATTGAACGATCGATTCAATGTGAGTTTCGACGACATCTCCAGGATGGTCCATGCGGGCCTGCGTCACCGACTCATCCTCAATTTCGAGGGGGAGGCGGAGGGAGTGACACCGGATCAGGTCATCGACGAGGTGATAGAGAGTACACCGAAATCGATCGAGGTCGCGGCCTAAAGTGGTTGGGGTACCGTCTGGGGTTCGATAAACTCAAACAGTCCTTCGAGTCCACCCTCGCGTCCGAATCCGGATTGTTTCATTCCGCCAAACGGAGCCTCGGGAGTTGGCCCTGTTCCAGTATTAAACCCGACATGCCCAAACTGAAGGCGCTCGATGATTCTGAGACCTCGATCGAGGTCTTCACAAAAGACATAGGCCGCAAGACCAAACTCTGTGTCGTTGGCACGGTTGACGACCTCATCGTCCGACTCGAAGGGACAAAGGGCGACCAGAGGTCCAAATGTCTCTTCGGAAAAGACTCTCATCTCCTCACGGACCCCGGCGATGACTGTGGGTGGAAAGAAAGCCCCCCAATCGTCCACTGGGGGATTAGGTTCCGCCCCGAATACTCGTGTCGCTCCCTTTCCCAATGCATCGGAGAGGTGATCGGCAACCTTCTCGAAACCCGCGCGATTAATGAGAGGCCCGATGTCGGTGCCGGTATCCATTCCATCGCCCATCTTCAGTGTTTCCACACGGACTTTGAGTAGTTTGCCAAAAGCCTCCATTACCGATTGGTGGACGAAAACCCGGTTGGCGCAGACACAAGTCTGTCCGGCGCCGCGAAACTTATTTGCCATGAGATCATCCGCCGCTTTCTCCAGATCCGCGTCTTCACAAACGATGAATGGGGCATTCCCACCCAGTTCGAGCGAGAGTCGTTTAATATGATCGGCGGACTGGCGGAGGAGAATCTGCCCGGTCTCTGTCGAACTCGTGCAACTAATCACCCTGACAAGTGGATGGCTACAAAACAGAT
The DNA here is from genome assembly GCA_029261095.1 of Candidatus Omnitrophota bacterium. Lineage (GTDB taxonomy): Bacteria > Hinthialibacterota > Hinthialibacteria > OLB16 > OLB16 > JACKFH01. The sequence goes on from JAJDBZ010000102.1 coordinate 6,267, forward strand.
TGCCGATTTCTGAGGACGACCCCAGCACCAGGTTCATCTGCCCCGGAGGAATTCCAACTTGCTCTGCCAGCGTATAGACCGCTATCGCAGTGAGCGGTGTTTCTTTCGAGGGTTTGGCGACGACTCCGCATCCAGCGGCCAGAGCAGGGGCGAGTTTCTTGCCGAACATCGCGAGTGGAAAGTTCCAAGGGGTGATCGAGGCGGCCACACCTGC
>JAJDBZ010000103.1 GCA_029261095.1 Candidatus Omnitrophota bacterium
CTGTTCTTCGGCGGTTAAGAGTTCAGACCGGGAGCGGGTATTCATTCGAACTTCCCTCCTTCGCGGTCTGTTTTTCGACGGCGCTCGCCTCGGCGGGAAAAAGCGACCGAAGAACAATCATATAAGCAATCCCAAACAAAAGCGCCCCATTGGCCTGGTGGAGAGATGTCATGTAGATCTTTCTCTCGCCCAGGACTGTCAGAATTCCAAGCATGATCTGGGTTAGCGTGAGCATCAAAAGGATTAAGGAGGGGAAGACCAAGTGCATCAGGTGATTGGCTCGGGTGAAGACAGAAAGGACAAAAGCCACGATCGCTCCCGCCACGGCAAATGCGAACCAGCGGTGGATGAAATGAACGAGGACGACGGAGTCAGTGAACTCCGGAATAAGTTGCCCGTTTGAAAGCGGAAAACCTAGGACCGCCAAGCCGTACTCGCTATCCCACGTGTGACGCATATAAGCCCCCATAAGGATTTGAACAAAGATGATCAGCAAAACCGCGACGGCGTATCGAAAGATCGCAGGTTTCGGTTCCTTCCACCTTAAGGCGAGAGAAGACCACCGCGAGGAGGTGGAGGCAGCGATCGTGATGGTGGTGCAAAAAAAGATCAAAGCCAGGGAGGCGTGAGAAACGGAAATCGAAGGAGGTGTCATGTACAAGACGGTAAGCCCACCCAAGACCCCTTGTATGATGACCAATCCAAGAGCCGCCCAGGCAGTGATTTTCATCCAACGACGTGGGTCCGAAAGAGTGACCCAGAGAGCGAGAATGATAGTCAGGAACCCAACTCCACTGGCCAGTAATCTGTGCCCGTGTTCGTAGAAGATGCCACCAACCATATATGATAGCGGGAAAGTGAACATGTTATATTCAAAGGTGGTCGGCCAATCGGGGACCGAGAGACCCGCATCGTGGCTGGTCACCATCCCGCCCACGGTGATGAGCAAAAAGGTCAGGACAACCAGCGTCTGGGCGAACCAATGGAGCGAGCGCGGGCATGGTGCGACCGCCTGGGCGGTCGAGGATTCATCGGACATTATCGGGTTGGATCCTACCTTGTGAACGAGTTCGAGCAAAGTGTTTTCTGTGATTTCAGTATAAACAGAATTTTGAAAAAGAAGAAGACGCTCTAAGGCAATTCGGGCTACCCTAGGCTCCCCATAATGACCCATTAATACCTAACTCTTTCTGATTCAGGGCAACTGCTTCAGCAGGATCTCCTTAAATTGAACCTTCATCGGTGGCCCTGAGCGGAGTTGGAGGGCGAGGATGCCGGAGGGATCGAATTCCTTCTCATCGTTGTCGATAAATTCGGCAGAGATTTGGCCGTTGATCTTGAGTATCATGTGGTGGCCTTTGGCGGAGATGTGGTAGTCGTTCCATTCGCCCGGTTCCCTGAGGCTGATCGGCTCGGAAACCTTCGTGCAAGTCCGTGTGCCATCGGCATCCACCACAGTCTTGTGGCCATTGGGAACCATGAGCGGTTCGCGCCCGGTGTACTCATCGGCGAGTGCTCCGCACCAAGGACCGCCGGGTAGGATGTCGGCCTGATAACCAATCCCCATACCGTTGGAGTCGATCCGGCTGCGAAACTGGATGCCCGAGTTCCCTTGGTTGTTCGCCAGTCGAAACTTCGCCTTCAGTTCGAAGTCGGCGACTTCGCCCTCCTGCCAAACCAGGAACTGGTTTGAGGTGCAGGGATTCGCCTCGGTCGACTGCGCGGTGATGGCCCCCTCCTCGACCGACCAGTAACTCATGTTCGGAGCCTTCCAGCCCTCAAGGGTTTTGCCATCGAAGAGGGTCTTGAACCCCTCATCATCACCAGCATGGAGGGGGCTAGAGAGAATAACCGCCAAGAGAATCAAGGCTGTGGTGCGGAGAGTTTGTTTCATGGAGAAAGGATAGCATCAATGGATTTCCATGAGAATTGAAATCATATTCCATCCGAGACTTCTTTGAACCGTTCGAAAAGCGGGAAGCGGATACGATGAAAACCGGAAGTGGCCGGTGACAAAATCATCGTCGTAAGGGAACTTATCCTACCCGCTCTTCCCGAATCCTGATATTGTTGTCGAATAACTCCTGACCCACCTGGACGTCTCGACCCAATACGCTGGGTTCCGTTTCTTCTGTTGGTCACTCTACTTTTCACTGCCTGCTCGCATCGATTCGAAAATTCCGGCGATGGAATCTTTACTGATACTGGCCCGTGGCAAAAGACATATGACCGGTAAAAACTTGAAATTGGCACATTCAAAACCGACAAGGTGGAAACCCGCATCTTCAATGTGGGCGCCTTACCCCGAGAAACCCTTCACTTGGGAAGTGCCGTGATGTGAGGAAGAACTTCCTCTTCGAACACAATGGATGCGGGAGGGGGAGTGAGGGGGATTCGCAGGAGAAATAACTCCTGACGAAATCCGCACCGGAGTAAAACTCCGGCGCGAGCAGCTGATTCGAAACCGGACCTTGCACCTAAGTTGGAATATGACCAGAATACGATAAGATTAGGTTATTGAAGGAAAGAGCCCATGACCAAACTTCTTGAAAAGGCGTTGGCTGAAGTGAAAACCCTATCGGACAAGGACCAGGACGCCATCGCCGCGATCATCTTGGAGGAACTCACCGACGAGAAGCGTTGGCAGGCAAAATTCGAGGGGTCCCAAGATGTCCTCTCGAAACTTTCGACAAAAGCAAAGGCGGATATTCAGGCGGGTAAAGTCCGCGAGTTGGGATTCGATGAAATTTGAAATCGCTGCTCACCGACGACTTCATTGACCAGTTCAGGAAACTACCACCTGATGTTCGGAAATCCGCTCGCAAGAGCTACAAACTCTGGGTCTCCGATCTGAATCATCCAGGTCTCCATTTCAAACGAGTGAAACACCCGGAACATATCTACTCAGTCCGTATCTCACGCGGCTGGCGGGCATTGGGGTTGGTTGAGGAGGACCGGATTTCTTGGTTTTGGGTTGGGTCCCATGCTGAGTACGATAAGATCCTCGCTCAATCGTAGGGAG
>JAJDBZ010000104.1 GCA_029261095.1 Candidatus Omnitrophota bacterium
CCCCGGTAACAAAAATAAATTGGGTCATGCACTTCCCCTCCCTAATGTAGTGCCCACCGCAATTCCCGATTACAGGTGGACGTGTTTTTCGCTCAGTAGTTTCTCCATCCGTTCGGCATCCTCTTGGGTATCGACCCCAAACGAGCGGTAGCTGGTTATCGAGACTCGAATCGGTATGCCATTTTCGAGGGCTCGAAGCTGTTCCAGCTTTTCGATTTTCTCGAGTCGGCCGGGAGGTAGACTCACAAATTCTCTCAAGCTCGCGGGGGTGTAAGCGTAAATCCCAACATGCAGATAAATTTCGTTGGGGGTATTATCCCGGCTATGAGGTATAGGTGCTCTCGAAAAGTAGAGGGCATTAAAGTCTTTGTCGAAAACCAGTTTCACCTTCGAGGGGTCTTCTGCCTCCACTGGGGAAAGGGGGTGGCAGAGAGTCGCCATTCGAGGCGGGTTGGGACCATTAAAAAGGCCAACGAGTTGATCGATGGCTGCGGGGTCGATGCGCGGTTCGTCGCCTTGGAGGTTTACCACCACATCCGGTCTACCATCACCCAATGCCTCGGCGATTCGATCTGTGCCACTAGGCTGTGTTGGCGAGGTCATCACCGCCTGGCAGCCAAAACCCTCGGCGGCGGCCACAATTCGGTCGTCGTCTGTGGCGATGATCACTTTTTCGACGGTGGAAGCCCGTTTTGCACCCTCATAAACCCACTGGATCATGGGTTTTCCAGCAAGAGGGAGGAGTGCCTTTCCGGGTAAACGGCTGGAATCGTAACGAGCTGGAATGATACACCAGGCAGACAAACCTGTTTCCTCCCCGGGTGGGTGACCCTGGGATGACTTTATAGAAGCCTTGCGGAGGAAACGCAAGACGGGTGAGTTTTGACCCTTCCCCTCAAGATTGCTTGCCTAATAAGGGGTGTGTTGGAGAAAAGGGAATGATTGGGTTACTTCGATTTCTCGTCGGCAATTCCTCGATGTTTTACCCAATCGCCAAACCAGGAGGGTTTCTTGAAGCGATTGCCGAGGACATGACGTTGTGGCCCCAATCCCCATGCCCTTCTTTGCATTTCTTCCTTTGTTTTCCAGTATTCCAGAGCCTGCTTGGTATCCCCGTCGGTCCAACCCTGCGTCTCTTCGATAGCGCGGTTAATTTCGAGCATCCGGATTTTATAGTCCCACTGGTTGAGGCGCCAATTGGTGGCCGAATCTTCCTGAGTCAACCGTGAGAATATCTTCCGAGAATCCGGTAGGTGAGTTTCGAATGGATGTCCCATGGATTGAAGCCAGTCCGCCCAAGCTTCTGACGCTGTTGTATCCGCTTTAAAATACCGTTGCGAGTAGGATCTCAGTACTTCGTCAGAGTCGTGGTGTGAACTTGCGGACATGCCGCCGATGAGGGCCTTGTTGACATCGTCAAAGACTCCCTCGGAGTAGGCCATCCACCCAGTTACTTCTTGTTGTTCTAGAGTGAGAAGGGTCTCTTCAATCCGAGTTCCCGCACAGACAGGTCCGAGATGACCATAAATATCCCGGTCCCAGGAGGCATCCCCGTACCCAATGTGAACAAAGGCATGGCGCTCGCAACCGTCCGGGAGAGGAACTTCGGAGACACCAGTCTTCCCATAGGGAATATGTAATGCGAGACTTTTCACCCATCCATTTGCCCAAACATTCGCCCATTCCGCGAACAGACGGTGTTCTTCGTCGCTCCACCACCAACCAATAAAGCGTGCTTCGATTTCGGGATGAAATTCTTCGGCGATTCCATGAATCTCCCGGCAAAGATTGGCGAAGGTCAGTATCCAGGGAGAACACTTGGAACAAGCACAACCCCCGTAGTCGTAAGGAGCAAAGGAGAGAGCAGACAACCGAACACCCTCGCGGTTTAAGTCTTCGAACAAGTTCCTATAGTTTTGAAGGATGATGGCTCTCCCCTTCGGTATCGAAGGGCAGACTAGTTGGCCAAAGATTCGGTTGCTCTTGGTCGCCTCCCAATCGGGGTGAATTTGATCGAGGAATACATGGTTGGGGGTAATGATCAAGATGCAATTGAGACCCAATTCTTGCGCAGACTGAAAGTTCTCTTTTTTCCGATCCCACAGGGCGCCCGCGAGATTGTAATGTTTGTCAGAAAAGGGGTCCGCACAATCGATCGTATCGAACCAGTCTCCATACTCGTTAAATCCCCAGAATCTTGCCTCTTCTAGAACTTCCCTCATCTCGAATTGACCCATGACTTCGTAACTGTTCCCGAAATGGCCTGGGGCATAGAGGGTCCGAGTCTGGAACGTGGTCGGGGGAACCTCCTCCGCAACCGCAGGAATCCCTAGTGGTAATGCGAGGAAGAACACTAGGGTCGCGCAACGTAACCTTTGAGTGATGAGCAATGGATCCCCTCCTGCGGCAATGAAGCACATGCTCAATCCTGTGTAAAGAAACCTTCTCTTCAAAGGTTGACCCGAGGCAGGACCCCAAAGAATGACAAAATTTGAGAATAAGGGGGGCGATAAACTCCGGTCAAATCATTGGATGTGGTCCTCATGGAAATTTGCTTTTATACTGATTAGGAAATGAATGTAGTTCAATCTCAACAGAATATCGATTGGAACGAAATCGAAGAGCGTCTATTTGACCTCGACTACACAGGGGATGAGGTCGGGCAGATTCTGCCTAAACTCCGGCGTTTCGATGAATTGCGCCGGGAGAAGAACGCCATCCTACTCGCTCACTACTACCAGATCGCCCCGATCCAAATTATCGCCGACCACGCGGGAGACTCTCTCGCCCTAGCCATGGCGGCTCGTGACATGGGCGATGTGGATATCATCGTCTCCTCGACAGTCCATTTTATGGCGGAGATGGTCAAGATCTTGAGTCCGAACAAGAAGGTGCTTCTTCCAGCGCTCGATGCCAGTTGTTCGATCGCGGAGGGGATGAATGGAGCCACGGTTCGTCAGATCCGCGCGGCCTTCCCAGGCTGTTCGATAGTCGGATACATCAACAGCACCGCCGAGGTAAAAGCGGAGTTGGATGCAACTTGCACCTCGGCCAACGCAAAGACGGTCGCACAAAGAATCGAGGGGGAGCCGGTCATCCTCATTCCGGACCATTACTTCGCGGAAAACATCATCGGTC
>JAJDBZ010000105.1 GCA_029261095.1 Candidatus Omnitrophota bacterium
GCGAGAGCGAGGCAGAGATGAGCCGCAACTCCACGGTCGGACTCCATAAGAATCATTCCAATCGAAGGAATCAGGATAAGCAATACAGGAAACAGAGATCGCAACGACATCTTCTCTTCTTGAACTCGTCTCGACAGGAACCATGAAGTGAAAATAATCATGACAAGTTTAGCGAGTTCAGAAGGCTGAATGGTAAATCCAAAGACGTTGAGACGACTCTTAGCGGCGTTCATCACGACGCTGCGGACCGGCCAGTTGGTTCCGGGCGGTATCAGTGTCAATGCCAGTTGCAAACCCAATAGGATCAAGAGAACCCATCCGATCCGCCGACCCCACACGGGGTAATCGAACATTGCGGTCATCCCGAGTGCGAAGAACCCGATGCAGGCCCAAAGGATCTGATGGATGAAAGTTGAAAGAGTGCTGGCCCGTCGCGCCGCACCTTGAGTCTGGAGATCCTTGAGCGCCAGTAATGGATCGCCGGCCGCATCCGCCTCGGAGGTGTGGGTCGTCGCTTGAGTCATCGCCTCTTCGACTGTTTTCTCCCACTGGTTCCTGATGGACCGATAGTCATAGAAAGCCCCCGCCGAATAGACGGTTACGAGGCCGAAGAGCACCAGGATGGTGGTCACAGAAAAGAGGAGGTGTGGCACAAGGCGTCCGATGGATGCGCTCATGATGTGCTTTCCTTCAGATCAATCACCCACTCCCGGAAGCGATTGCCCCGGTCTTCGAACGAGGAAAACTCATCGAACGAAGCGGCGGCGGGCGAGAGGAGGACCGATTCTCCCGAGTTCGCGAGTGAGACCGCGATGTCAAACGCCTCACGTAGAGTGGGAGCAAGTTTCGTTTCGACCCGCGGACTCAGGCCCTCGGAGAAAACCTGGGCATCCCGGCCAAAGCAGACCGCGACTCGGACCCCATGATCCTTGGCGGCATGAGTGAGTTCCGAGAGATCTTCGCCTTTTCCTTGTCCCCCGACTAACCAGATCCCTCCATGCGGGACCGATTTCAGAGCGGCAATCGCGGAATGACAGTTCGTCGATTTTGAGTCGTTGATATACCGAACCCCTAAATGGATGCCCACTTCTTCCAGCCGATGCGGGAGTCGAACGGGGTTGTGCAGCAAAGCCAATGCTTGTTCGGACCCGATCCCCGATAGAATGAGCGACGATATTGAAGCCAAGAGGTTATCCACTTCATGAGGGTAGAGGTGAGTGGTATCCACTTTCTCTTTCCACTGTGGCCCCGCTCCACGCCATTCGAGTGTGTTGCCAGCGAGTGATAGGCCCTCTCTCGAGGGGTCGAGGTCACGGCCAAACCAGTACAGCCTTGCCCGAGTTTTTTGTAACTCCTGATGTGGATGAAGGTCCTTATGGAGTAATAGTGCATCTTCGATGGTCTGGTTTTCGGTAATCCGCGCTTTGGCCTGGACGTAATTGTCCATGGATCCATGCCAAGCGAGATGATCCGGGGCCACATTCAGGATGACCGCGACGGAGGGATGAAATTTCTTGATCGAATCTAACTGATAACTGCTCACCTCGATGACCAGGAAATCAGATGGACGGTTGGCATCGACCCACTCGGTCACCGGTGTGCCAAGATTTCCAAGAGCAAAGGCTTTCTTCCCGGCTCGTTCGAATCCCGCGTTGATGGTCTCGACCACAGTCGATTTTCCATTGGTACCGGTTACCGCGACAATCGGGATATCCACTTCACGGCAACCCAGTTCCAATTCACCGAAGACTGGAACTCGTTTCTCGGTGAAGGATTGGGAAACACTCTTCGGAACACCTGGACTGGTGACGACTCGCTCGACCTTGAAAGAGGACGGATCGGATACGTTCAGATGAACTTCGGCACCCATTTCCTCCAAGATCTTCGCTCGCTCTCGGATTCGTTCGGAATCGTTCGAGTCAATGCAGACAACGGGATTCCCGCGGGCAAGCAAGAATTTTGCCGCCGCGAACCCACTGACTCCCAAACCGATAACGAGTGTTTTCTTTTTTTTCATCTCTATCATTGTCTATCTGGTCTTTAGCGTCGCCATTCCGAGAAGCGCCAGAAGAGCGGCTACAATCCAGAAGCGTGTAATGATCTTGGACTCATGCCACCCGAGTTGTTCGAAATGGTGGTGGAGAGGAGTCATCCGGAAAACTCGTTTTCCGGTTAGTTTGAAACTGGTGACCTGAATGATGACCGACACTGCTTCGGCGACAAAAACGCCCCCCACAATTGGAAGGAGTAGTTCCTGGTGAATAAGAACGGCAATGGTCGCGAGCGTTCCTCCGAGGGAAAGCGACCCTGTATCTCCCATAAAAATTTCCGCAGGATGGCAGTTGAACCAGAGGAATGCGAGTGATGCTCCGATCAGGGCGGAGCAACAGACCGCGAGTTCGCCCGCGCCTCGGACATAAGTGATCCAGAGATAACCTGTGGTAAAATCGACCCGCCCAACGAGATAGGAGAGCAACGCAAAAGCGGAAGCGACAAAAAGGACACAACCGATTGCCAATCCATCGAGGCCATCGGTCAGGTTGACCGCATTCGATGTGGAAATCAAAACCACCATCACCCAAGGGATATAAAAGATCCCAAGGGGAATGAGCCATTTGAAGAACAAGGTGGTCACCGAATGCTCCGCGAATATGACCGATTCGTTCTCTGACGCACGGTAACGGAAAGTGTCGGCCGGTAGGTTGTAAATCAGGGTGGCCAACACGAGAGCGAGGAGCCCCTGAGCTAACAGTTTTTGTTTGGCGGAGATTCCTTTGTGGTTTCCCCCGGCGATCTTCTTCCAGTCGTCGAACGCGCCGATCAGACCAAAACCGACCGCCGCGGCGAGTGTGATCCAGACCATGCGACTCCCTAAGTTCCCGCAAAGGAGAACCGACAGAAGAAGTGTGACCAGGATGAGCAACCCGCCCATCGTTGGTGTATCGGCTTTCTCTTTATGCCGTTCATAGAGTTCTGGGATTCCATCTCCACGGATCTGTTGCCCGATCTTCCTCCGCGTTAGCCAACGGATGAAAAACGGGCCAACGATGATACCGAAGATCAGGGCGATGGCAGCTGCGAGAGCCGCACGCACTGTTAGATATCCGAATATCCGCAACTCAGGATACCGATCGACTCCCCATAGAAACAACCAATAAAGCATAACTCCCCCATATAGTGTCCGAGTCTCCCTACCGACCGGACCACCAATAAATTATCCCGCTCTATCCGAACCCAGCCGGTTCAGATCTATCAATCCCTTAGGCAGCGCGATTCTCTCGAAGAGCCTCTCTTGGGTCCTTCAGCTCTTCGATATGCGCTATTTCTTCAAGTTCTTCTTCCTCCTCTTCCTCCAGTCTCGCCTCCTGCTCCAGGTCCTCGGGTCGATCTGCGAATAAAATCAACGTTACATTCCCCCAGTAGTCTAAAAATTCCCCTCACCTTCTTGTAACGCAACCAATACCTTCTCCAGGTGCATCCCCCTGGAACCTTTTATAAGAACGACATCACCCGCGAGGAGTTCTTTTCGAATCTCCTTGCAAATTCGATCCGTCGTTTCGAACCAGCGTATTTTATCTTTTGCTAACCCGACGCTTTCAGCAGCAGCGATCAGGTCTCGAGTCTTTGGCCCGACTCCGATAAGCATGTCAATGTTTCCAGATCCAATCTTCTCTCCCACTTGCTGATGGAAGGCCACCGAATGGTCTCCCAAATCCCACATCTCTCCAGTCACCATCACTTTCCTCCGCTCGAGAAACGTTTCGAGGAGTCTTTGTGCGGCGGACATGGAGACAGGGTTCGCGTTGTAGTGATCGGCGATGACGGTAATACCCTCACTGAGTTCGAACATCTCGCATCGACCCGGTAGACCCATAAAGTCCTGCAAACCATCGATGATTCCATCAAGATCCAACCCTGCGCTAACAGCTACAGCAGCTGCGGCGGTGGCGGCTTGAACCTGGTGGATACCGGGAACGCGAAGTTCCGCATCTGCGTTCCCGATTGGAGTCTGGAGAGAAAAACCATAACAGCCTCGAGTCAATAGATGTGGGTCGACCGCAAGAATATCAGACCCTTCTTCCTGTCCGAAGGTCAGGGTTCTTGCCGATGTCGAGTCTTTCAATCGATCCCGATACTTCGACTCGTTCGGTATAATGGCCACACCGTCTCTCGGAAGTCCTCGAATCAGATCGGCTTTCTCTTCAAAAACTCTTTCGATATCGCCCAGTTTTTCAAGATGAGCTTCTCCGACAGCAGTGACGATCCCGATCTCCGGTTTACCAATCTCAGTCAGCCTACGGATTTCTCCAGGTCGATCGGTGCCCATTTCCAAGACGAGCCAGTGGTCTCCTTTTTCAATCCCCATCAGAGTCTTTGGGACTCCGATCAGGTTATTGAGATTTCCCTCGGTCGCTTTGGTAGGGGCGAACTGGCTGAGAACATGACGAGTGAATTCTTTTGTAGTTGTCTTACCGACACTTCCGGTGATTCCAACCACGCGTGTGTCCATTCGATCACGCAGTAGCCGTGCGACTTCACCAAGAGCAAACAATGTATCCGCTACACGAATACTCGGAATCTCGAGACCGGGGAGTTTCTCGGCACGAATCACCACAGCCAAGGCTCCTTTCTCGATGGCGGAATCACAGTAGGCATGGCCGTCGAAGCGATCTCCCTCGAGAGCCCAGTAGAGATCGCCGGGTTTGAGTGTCCGGGTGTCGGTTGAGATTTCATGGACGAGTGTTCCCAGGTCGACACCTTGAGGGACGCCACCGATACCCGACACGATATCCTGGAGAGTGAGTTCCAACATTCCACGCGGGCCATCAGGCCTCACCTCCTGTAAATCCACGAGTTCGGAGGGCGTTTTTTGCCTCGGAGCGATCGTCGAAAGGATGCCTGACGTGGTTGATTTCTTGGTAATCCTCATGTCCTTTTCCCGCAATGAGCACAACGTCTCCGGTACCCGCAAGGGCGATGGCTTTTTGAATCGCTTCGCGGCGATCGGCTATGCGGTCATGGGTGGCCCCGGGTCCTCCGACCATACCGACTTCCATTTCATCGAGGATGAACTCGGGGTCTTCGGTCCTGGGATTGTCACTGGTCAGGATGACTGTGTCCGAAAGTTCTTGAGCGATGCGTGCCATCAGCGGCCGTTTCTTACGATCGCGATCTCCACCTGCTCCGACCACGCAAATGAGTTTTTGTTTGGGTAGTTCGGCCAGAGTATCGAGCACTTGTTTGAGGCCGTCGGGTGTGTGTGCATAGTCAACCAGTACTCGAAACGGTTGCCCTTCTTCTATTCTCTCTAATCGTCCGGGAATATGAATACCATGAGCGATGGCTTTTTCGATCTGCGAGACCGATTTCCCGATGGCTAGAGTCGCAGAGATTGCTGCGAGAAGGTTGTACAGGTTGTGCCTCCCGAGCAGGTTACTTTCGAGTCGGATCGGACCTTGGGGTGTATGGATTCTCCCCTCGATTCCATCGGTCGTCAGGACATATTGTTCAGGGTAGACCGATGCGTTTGATGAAAATCCGTAAGTGAGAGTTGGGTTCCCTTTTCTCTCAGTCGCCCAACTGCGTGAAACCTGGTCGTCCATATTGAGAACGGCCACTCCATCTTCTTTAAGGTGGTCGTTGAAGAGACGTTTCTTGGCGGCTGCGTACTCCTCCATGGTCCCATGAAAATCGAGGTGTTCGTGAGAGAGGTTGGTAAAGACAGCCACATCGAACAAGACTGTGTCGACACGATGAAGAACGAGTGCGTGAGAAGAAACTTCAAGGACAGCCGATGTGACCTCTTCCTGAATCATCGCCGAGAAACCCGCTTGGAGATCGGCACTGAGCGGTGTCGTGTTCGGCGCAGGCTGGGAATATCCAGGCCACCGATATTCGATCGTTCCGAAAAGACCGACTCTCTCTCCACTCCTATTAAGAATGGATTCAATCAAGTAAGTGGTGGTACTCTTTCCATTCGACCCAGTCACACCGATCAACTTGAGTCCCTTCCCGGGGTCGCCATAAACCCGCTTCGAGGCGAGGGCGAGAAGTGAAAGTGTGTCCTCTACCTGGACCCAACACGGTCCAGAAACAGGTTCTTCCACCAATGCCGCGACCGCACCTTGTTGGAAAGCATTTTCAATAAACCGATGACCGTCGGTTTGAGCGCCACGTAAGGCAACAAACAGATCGCCCGGTTGAACTTTCCTGGAGTCATAGATGACCCGGGTCACTTCACGATCCAAATCTCCCTGTGATGAGAGGACCGGTACGTTTGCGAGGACATCACGAAGCAACATCATTGATCGGCCCTCCCATTCGCGATTTGTTCAGGGCGGTCCTCGTTGGACGCATCTCCTGCCAGTTTCTTGGTCATGGTGTCTAAGAGCGAGAGCAATCCGCGTCCCCCATTTCTTGGGGAGTCGGATGTGATTTCAGTCTCGGTCAATGCGTCCAAAGGGATTTCGGTTGATGTGATTTCAGTCCGTGCCACGACTGGGTTCTCGATTTCGGGATAGTTGAAAACCGGCGTGGGTAGGCTTTCCGGGATCTGTGAGGGGGGAACGTGTCGATAAGCCAGTGTGTCTTCCACAATCCGACGGAAGACAGGGGCAGCCGCTTGATTCCCGTATTTGACACCAGTCGGTTCGTCGATCATCACAACTGCCACGAGTTCCGGTTTATCAATGGGCGCAATCCCGGCAAACGAAAGGAGGCGATGATCCGAGGAGTAGTGGTTGTTTACCCATTTCAGAGCAGTCCCGGTTTTCCCACCCACATCGTACCATTCACTACGTGCTTGGCTGTTCTCGTGTTCGACCACTTGTCGCAGCATGTCACGAACGCTATCGGCGACCTCCCGCGACACGACTCGCTCTCCCGAGGCGACCGGTTCGGGGTAATATTTCCCATCCCGGTTTCCCATATAGCCATCCACGATTCGTGGTTGAATTCGAATCCCACCATTTGCCAAAGCACAGTACGAGCGGGCGAGTGCGATCGGGGATACCATAATCGGGCCAGTTCCAAAAGCGAGCGTCATGATTTCTTGGTGTTTCCACTCATTCGGATTCGATGGCTTGACATATGAAGAGACCTCAGCGGGGAGGCCAATGCCTGTAGATCCAATGAGTCCGAAATTCTTGAGGTAAGCGTAAAGATCCGGACGGCGAGGCATTTCGGGACGGGGTCCTATGATCTCTTCCGCGATCAGCCCAACGCCGATATTGCTGGAATGAACAAGAATCTGATTGACGGTCGCCTTCCCGCTGATCGGGTGTACATCTTTAATGAGTTTAGATCGTCCTCGAATAGAGCGAGCCCCATTGTGGAGATCAAAGAGAGAATCTTCGTTCATAACTCCCATGTCCAACCCCGCGGCGACAATGAATGGCTTGAATGTCGACCCGGGTTCAAACAAGTCGGTGATGGCATGGTTCAGTTCTCTGTGATCGTTCTCCTCTTTTGACGGATAGGCTCGTTTTTTGGTCGCTTCGAAGCTTGGATAATTCGCCATTGCCAGGATATCCCCCTGGAAGGGATCCATCACAATGGCGATTCCAGTTTTAGCCTGGAGTTCCACGCATTTTTCGAATAGAGCTCGTTCGGTCAACCATTGGATGGTTTCATCCAGGGTTAACACCACGTCCGCTCCACGTTGAGGGACACCACGCGTGTAGTCGTTCTGAAGAATTAAGCGTCTGTCCCCGTACTTTCTCGCGGGAATTCTAATCGGCTTGGCATTCAACTGACGGTTCTCGGTCAGTTCGATACCGGATTGCCCTTTGTTGTCCGCATCGACAAACCCCAGAACCTGACCCGCGAGTTCTCTTTTGAGGTATGTCCGATCGGGAAAACCAGCCAGGACTAATCCTGGAATGCCGAGACGGTACCGCCAGATTTCTCCTGTCGCCACGGCGACAATCCGCTCTACGTGGGTGTC
>JAJDBZ010000106.1 GCA_029261095.1 Candidatus Omnitrophota bacterium
TCAATCTTCTCGACACTGGGAACGGGGATGACGACTTCCTTCTCTATCTTCTGGACTTCTTCCTGGAAAACCAGTTGAGAGACGAGGTCGGATTCGAAGGTTTCGATCTTTCCTTCCAGGTGTTGGAGTTGTTTGGAAACATTCTCAGAAGTCTGGGAAGCAGCCATTAGGTCGAGTTTCATCTCGCGGACCTGTTGGAACAGGCCGAGTTCCTGGCCGCAATAGATACATCTGGAAACTTTGTCCGAAGCGGGTTTGTGACAGGTTGGGCATTTCATCGCATTCACCTCAATTGATTGGATAGTGGGACAGAATGAGGTTATGCAGGGGTAACGCCAGCTTCGAATCTACGGGTGAGCGGGTTCTTAAGCCATTTAATATGAATGAGTTAGAAGAAGACAATGACAGGAAGAAGAGAGGGGATCCCAACGGGGATACGACAAATGAAGTATGGCCGACAGACAATTTATGTCGGCTAAATCATGCCCAATCAATCGGGAACGATTAGATCGATCCTCGCACCCGATCGACTGTCTGGCGCATCAAGCCCTCTTGAGCGAGCTCATTGTTACTGTAACCGGCGGTGCGCACATGGTTTTCGGGGAATCCGAGGTTCAAGAGTTCCCGCACAGTATACCCAGCGTTCTTGAAATCCTTGGAAGTGAAACCGGACCCGCGCAGTTCGGCCCCATCGAAATGGGTTTTTAACTCGATGATCCCGAATCCGGCAGAACGAAGATGAGAGGGGCTATAAACCTGGGCCAGTTGGTGGAGTTCGAATCCGAGACCCGCCATCTCACGGGCTTCGTACCCGGCCGCCTTACAATGATGGATCGTGTACCCCGCACTTTGAATCTTTCCGGCATTCTGTCCCGATTCGATCAACTCCTGCAGTCCGACTTCACCTTTGGAATCCTCAGTTGAAATCGTCTGGGATGATGGAGTGTCCTGTTCGATGTATCCCAGGACGCCAAGAGAGGCATCTGAATATCCGAGTGCTTTCATACCTTGCATGGTGTATCCGAGAGTTTGGAGGGTTTCGGCATCAAGCCCCTTTTTCATGAGTTTTTGGGGGTCTTTGGTTGACCGCGCGATAATATTATGCGCGGTGCGAAATCCTCCGAGGATTCCTTTCGACCGGCAGATACGATCACGCATCTCCTCGGGGGTTGCGTCTTTTCCATACATCTCCATTGCACACACCTCAGCTGTCCAAAATCATGCCCATGATCTAGAAAAGGTCCAGCCAGAACGTAAACAGTTGATCACCCAAATGCCTTGGCGTCGAGCATAACTTTCTTCTATGATGGTGTCCAATAATTTTTTGCTTGATCCTCATTTTTTTTTAAAGGATACCTATTGTGAGAATTAGCCTCCCAACCCTCTTAATCCAGCTAACCACCGTATTGTTCGCCACAACATTGATTTGCTTGAGTTCCTACGCCGCTGAACCACAGCCCATTGAGAAGCTCGACCCCAATTTTTCTGTCCAGGAACCAGGGGAGGAGGTTGAGTGGTACGATCTCGAACTGATCGGAACGGAAGGCCAGGGGTGGACCGAGACGAAATCCACCTATGATCGTCTCCCCGCCAAGGCGGAGGGTGTGGTCCGCGATCCGGTGTGGAGACTCGCGCAACATTCGGCGGGAATCTGTGCACGCTTTATCTCAGACTCTCCCAGTATTTCGGCACGATGGGTTTTGCGGTCGGGGAACCTAGAGATGAACCATATGCCGGCGACTGGAGTGTCTGGTTTGGATCTCTATGCGCGGGGAGATGATGGGTGGAGATGGGTGGCGGTCGGCAGACCGAGCGATGTCACCAACGAAGTGGTGCTCATTTCAGGAGTCCCGGAAGGGTTCCATGAATACATGCTGTATCTTCCTCTTTACAACGGAGTGGAGAAGGTTGAGATCGGAGTCGTTCCCGGGAAGACTTTGGGCAAAGCCCCGTCAAGGGAAACAAAACCCGTGATCTTCTATGGCACCTCCATCACCCAAGGGGGATGCGCCTCGCGTCCTGGGATGGCGCACACTTCGATAGTGGGAAGACATCTCGATGTCCCGGTGATCAATCTCGGGTTTTCTGGAAATGGAAAGATGGACCCCGAGATCGGTGATCTATTGATCGAACTCGATCCATCGGTTTATGTCATCGACTGTTGTCCCAACATGGATGCCCAGAGGATCTCCGAACGGACGGTCCCGTTGGTGAAGAAACTGCGCGAGGCGAAACCCGAAACGCCGATTCTTCTTGTTGAGAACATCGAGTACCAGCGGGGCTGGTTCCAGGAGGCTTCTCGCAAGTCCTACGAATCCAAGAACGAGGCGCTCAGGAAGTGCTTTTTAGAACTGCAAGAGGAGGGTGTCGGGGGACTCTCCTACCTCCCATGCGATGACATGCTGGGTGATGATGCCGAAGGGACTGTCGATGGCGTTCATCCCACCGATGTGGGATTCCTCCGGATCGCGGATGCCTTTGAACCTGTGCTTCGAGGCTTGGTCCGGTAGAATCAATCAGTTACCGGGCGAGATACGATCAGTTTATGACATATTAACCAATCGGTACTCGAGGAGGACAAAGTGAAACAGTTATTGGCGTTCATCATCACGGTGGCGGTATGCGGTGCATCATTCGGAGCGGCGGAGGAAAAATCGGTGTATGGTTTCAAAGTAAAGAACATAGCGGGAGAGGAGGTCAGTCTCGAGGATTATGAAGGCAAGGTTCTGTTGATTGTGAATGTCGCCTCCAAGTGCGGCTACACACCCCAGTACGAGGGTCTTCAGGCGCTTCATGAGAAATACAAGGAGGATGGCCTGGCGATCCTTGCCTTCCCCGCCAACAACTTTGGCGCCCAGGAACCGGGAACCAATGTGGAGATTCGGGAGTTTTGCGATTCCAATTACGGGGTCACATTCGATATGTTTTCAAAGATCTCCGTAAAGGGAGACGATCAGGAGGCTCTCTATGGTTACCTGACCGATAAAGACAAGGTGGGCGAACACGGTTCGGAGATCAAATGGAATTTCGAAAAGTTCCTGGTCAACCGTAAGGGAGAGGTTGTGGGGCATTATCGCTCGAAGACAGAGCCGATGTCGGATGAACTGGCGGGCGCGGTGGAAAGTGAGCTAGAAGCCAAGTAAAACAGACTCACAGAAGTGGAAAAGCCCGGACGAAGAATAATCGGCCGGGCTTTTTTGTTGGATATCTGGTTTCATTTATTCGTCCTCACCTGTCTTCGGTTCCATCTTTACGAATTCCCAGATGGTCAGCACCAGGAACAAGAGACACAAAACTGTGGGGATGAGTCCGACAAAGAATATTCCCGTTGGTGTCATTTCATGCCCCTTGTGAACGATATTTTAACATAGCAACCGAATGCGAGAATGGACGGGACCCACAACCCTACATACACGCCCTCATCCTTCTGGCCCGAGAACCAGAGGTACACCGAGAGCAAGAACGAGAAAACCGCCGCGACAAGAACGAGTGAATCGATCATTTTGAACATATTTCCACCCCTTTCCTATATTATTTTCTAATGAAATTGCGCAGGACACATCTGTTTGATGATTCGATTCTTATGGATCGGTGTAATTGAACAGTATCTCATCAGCGGAAATGTTTCCATTTTCCCTTCTTCGATATCTCGTCCTGCAGTGCAACTGCTTCGAAGCCAGTACAGTACCAATGGTTAGGTGATTCTACTTGGCGTGACGACCCGATGGAGATAGGGTAACCGATTTGGACTCTGTACCTGACAAACTGAGTCTCCATAGCGGGAAACTCCGATAACAGAGTTTCAGATTTCCGTCCCATGCGAAGACCTTTCTAGCGCTAGCAAGTATAGTCTCAAGCGCTTGGCGACCACCCCATAGGGCATTTACTAGAGACCTGAGAGATTTGCAGTTGACAATAACCCCTTCTCTGCAGAGGGTCACCTCGTACTTCAACCTATTCGACTGGATCACGAGACGACCCTCGATTTGCAGGGAGAGGCGATGGGTGGAGGTCTCAGACATCACGAGTCCTGATCGCCAGGGTTCCATTGAGTTCCCAATGGGCCAGGGGACTGTTTTCTTCTGTCGAACTCGGAACTCCTATTCCCATGTTTTTGAATTCATAGGTGATTTCCGCATTTCTTCCGGTCAACCGATCATACAATCCGATTGCGAGCTCTGGCCAATTCGTGGTTTCGGTATTTTTCATCGTTTCGTCCTGCCTTTCTTGATTTCTGTTTTTAACTCTGATAAAAAACGTTCATAACGTTCACAGGTAACGATGGTTTCGGTTCCTAAGATTCGGCGGTCGACTTGTGCGATGCCGACGCGGTGTGGGGGGTGATGCATCCTCATACTTAATGTCCACTTGGGGCTGTTTCCCTGAGCGGTGATTCTCGTATGATGCGGCAAGCGTGGATGGATCCTGAGGAGATTGGTGTGTCAAAAAAATACTGGTTGATGAAAACAGAACCGGGGGTGATTTCGAAAGACGATCTCAATAATGAGAAAGTCGAACATTGGAAGTAACCATACTCGAAAGTTAGGAGCGATTTAAAAGCCCGACCCATTGAAGGTCGGGCTTTTTTATCTTTCGTTGCCCGCGACACCCGCTGTAGTCAATCGTTTTGCCAAGTAGCTGATTTCCTGATCATTCCGCTCGCACTTAGTGAAGAATTTACACCCATCGCACCCTTCCACTTCACCATTAGACACAGCCCTTTTTCGAAATTTTTGGTTCATCTCGCCCATCCAGATCTCGACAAAATTCTCTTTGAAGATGTTCCCGAGGGGCATTCGATCATGAAGATTAAAACAAGGATAACAGTCACCATTGGCGCGTAAGAAGATCCAATCCTCATGGGCTGCGGTGCAGTGCCCTTTATAAACAGGTGAATCGAATAGGATCCCATCGAACAGGTCGATCGATCCTCCTAGGTCCTCCGGGATGAGGGCGGGGATCGCTAGTCTTTCGGCTTCAATTCTGAGGTTTCGATGAAGTTGATTGGCAGTATCCGGTTCGTAGATAAGACTCCACTCCTTCATTTCCGGTTTCTCGATGAAGAGGTGAGTATAAGAGACTGAGTCCGCTCCCCATTCTTTGGCCAAGGCGAGAAAATCGATGGCCTCGGAGACATTCTGTTTCATGAGTGCAAAGTGGAAAATTACCTGGAGTTTTCGATCCTTGAGAACACGGCGCATGTCGATGAGGGTTCGAACATTTGATTCCATAGTTCTCCAGTCGGCGCCCAAACGAATCTTTTCGAAGGTTCCTTGAGTCGCCGCATCAAATGAAATTCCTAGAATATCCAGTCCACGCTGGAGCAATTGGAAAGAGATCTCCTGGGAGAGGTGGGTCCCATTGGTCTGGATGTGGACAAGCGGAATTCCGGATTCTTTCGCGGCTGAGAGGGCGTGAGGAAGCAGTTTGACATAGAGAGATTCTCCGGTTTCCGATAACGACAACCGTTTCACATAGGGAAAGACATCCTCCTTCAGCGTTTGGAGTTCCTTCTCCCCCATTCGTGCCGGAGTGGGTTGAAAGAGTTCACGGAAGCAGTGAATGCAATGGATGTTGCATGTGGAGGTGAGATCCATGAAGAGTTGGATTCTCCTCTGCCGGCTCAACCAACCTGAGCGGATCGGGATTCTCATACGCCCCCCTCGCGTGGAATACTCGAAGTCGAAAAGAGATTAAGCATATCCAACTCGAATAGTCAACACTAAAAATAATTTCTTTATTTTTGTAACATAAATAACACTCAAACTGTCACCTAAATGTCTCTCACCCTGCTCATGGTCCACAAACCGGGTGACGCGGTTAAGATTGGGGAATCAAGAAAGTGGGGGTGTGAACCATTGGCAAAGAAATACTGGCTCATGAAAACGGAACCAGGGGCGTTTTCGATAGACGATCTCAAAAAAGCGAAAGTCGAACCTTGGGATGGGATTCGCAACTACCAGGCTCGCAACATTTTGAGAGACGATATGAAAAAGGGGGATGGAGTTTTGATTTACCACTCCAATTCGAAACCCTCCGGAGTCGCGGGAATCGCGAAGGTGTGCCGAGAGGGGTACCCCGATCATACCGCTTGGGATCCCGATGAAAAATATTTTGATCCGAAATCCGTTCCGATGAACCCGACATGGATCAGGGTGGATGTGGAGTTGGGCG
>JAJDBZ010000107.1 GCA_029261095.1 Candidatus Omnitrophota bacterium
GGTTCGATATCACCTATGTTGCGATGCGTTTGAATATCCACGAACTGCCCGACATGGTTCGTCTGACCCATCGGTATAAATTGGACATGCTGCGTATCCAGGATTACCATTACCATAATATCGATTTTGACGACCAATCACTCAGGTACGAACCGGACCGAGCGAACCAGTTTCTGAAAGAAGCAATCGACCTCGCGAAGGAGCTCGGGGTGCATGTATTGGACCCGCCCCCTTGGGGAGAAGGCGCTCCGCCTCCTGAGGCTTCTCTGTGGAAAAAGGTGATGAGTTCGAGAAGATTGTTCCCAAAACGGGATCGTTTTCCACAGAAATGTATGGCCCCCTGGCAAGAGGCGAATATCAAAGTGGATGGTCGAGTCACACCCTGCTGCTTTAGCGAAAGCACCATGGGAAACCTAAAAGAGGGGACGTTCGATTCTCTTTGGAATGGTTTCCGTTACCGGGTGTTTCGACGACGAATCCAATCGGCGATCCCTCCACTCGAGTGCAGATGGTGTCATGTCCATGAAGGTATCAATAAAGGGAACCCAACGAACACACTCCTCGATGAAGGCCTTCTTATCAAAATCTTTTATTACTTCGAAAACAAGTGGGTTTCATTCAGGCTTAACCGAAAAAAAGAGACTCAGGAAAAGAATTATTATAAGGGCAAGTGGTATCGTCCGAAAAAAACAGAGACCACCGCCACATCGTGAATTGCTTCATACACCGGAAGAAGTCTCCCCCATCCTTCAACCCATTGTTGCAAATAGAGGTTTCCTGTATAACTCCCCAACGTTTCAGTAGAAAGTGATATGGATTTGATATGGATGTGAAAGATCTGAATCGGCGATTTGGTTCGGTTCTCGATTATTTGGACAGTGTCATTCTAGGAAAGCGTGAGGTGGTCAAAAAGTTAGTGATCGCGCTGCTTTCGCGGGGTCACCTCTTGATTGAAGATGTGCCGGGTGTGGGAAAAACGACTTTGGCACGCTCGCTTGCCAATATTTTAGAATGCAAGTTCCATCGAGTCTCTTTCACCAGCGATATGATGCCCAGCGATATCCTGGGGACTCTCATCTTTAACCGAGGATCCAACGAATTCTCATTCCAGGAAGGGCCGATATTCACCAATATTCTTCTTGCAGATGAATTGAACCGGACAACGCCGAAAACACAGAGCGCTTTCCTGGAGGCGATGGAGGCAGGACAGGTCACCATCGAAAAAAAAACGTACGATCTTCCTGACCCATTCCTGGTGATGGCGACTCAAAACCCGCTCGAATTCTCGGGAACATTCCCCCTCCCCGTCTCTCAACTCGACCGTTTTCTGATTCGTATCTCGATTGGTTATCCAACAGCCGATGTGGAAGAGAAAATATTGGTTCAATATCGAGGGCTCGAAAAGGATGTCATCAAGCCCGAAACTATCGGACTCGATGAGGTCCGGGCATGGCAACAAGCCGTCCCGAATATCACTGTGGACGGGAGTTTGGTTCGGTATGTGACACAACTTGCAAAGAAGACCCGCGAAAACCGTGAGATTCACCTGGGTGTTAGCCCGAGAGCATCACTGGCACTCCAACGAGCCGTTCAGGCAAAGGCTCTAGTGGAAGGTCGTGACTTTGTGACTCCTGACGATATCCAGGAAATGATCATCCCTGTCTGGGCTCATCGGATCATCATGGCAACCCAATCCGGAGTCGGGACTCATGCCTATCTGCAAGCAGAGCAGGCCTTGCAGGAAATTGTTTCCGAGACCCCAGTCCCTGTCTGATCCCTCCAATTCTTACCTATTCCGCATCCTTCAGTTCATGATAGACTCGCGCTTCGAGGAAAGGGGGGTAGTCTCATCGAGTACGAGGGTTTCTCCGATCCAAAACCTGGAGTTGGGAAAGGGGCTGCATTCATTAAGGTGGCCGAGGAGGCGCGCAAACTGGCCTCCATTCCGCGCCCCATCCTGATCCGTGGCGAACGTGGGACTGGCAAGGAGCTGATGGCCAGGTTTGTTCATCGGTCCAGTGACCGTGCTGAGCACCCCTATGTGGTTGTCAATTGTGCGGCCTTTCAAGAGGAACTTTTCGTAGCCGAGATGTTCGGTCATGAGAAAGGGGCCTTTACAGGGGCCACTCAGGAACGGAAGGGGAAATTGGAGTTGGCGGACAAAGGGACTCTGTTTCTTGATGAAGTCGCCAACATGAGTCGTTCCGCGCAGGAGAAACTTCTTCGAGTCATCGAATACCAAAAATTTGAGAGGGTCGGGGGAAACAAAACCCTAGAGGTCGATGTCCGTGTCATCGCGGCAACCAATTGCCCCCTGGAGGAGATGATGTCGAAAGGCGATTTTCTTCCTGACCTCTACGATCGCCTCTGTTTCGCGGAACTCCAACTTCCTCCTCTGCGGAAGCGTCGAGAGGACATTCCGCTTCTAATCGAACACTTTGTCGCCCAGCTTCATACTGAGATTCCAAATCTTGAACCTACCACTTTCACCGATGGATCCATCGACGAGCTCCAAGCCTACCACTGGCCCGGAAATATTCGGCAACTCAAGAATGTGATCGAACGACTGTATGTCTCCGACGAAGACAAAGTGGTCCACTCTTCTGAACTTCCTTTGGAAATCACTTCATTGGAACCTCTGGATGGATCCTTTAAGGACAAAGTGAAGGCATTCGAGCAGACACTCCTGTTGAGTGCCCTCAAAGATGCCAAAGGGAACCAACGAAGTGCTGCCAAACAATTGGGTCTGAGCTATGACCAATTCAGACATTACTACAAGAAATATGGACTGGGCGAACTGTTGGCGTGATTTCCCAAGAGTGGGAAATATGACCAACTCCTGATTCTAGTTTGTTTACTTTTCCCTTGAAATCGGGGTGCTCAAGTTGGTATAGCACCTGCATCCTACCACGGTGAACAAGCGGAGGCAGGGTCACCACCCTCTGCATAGGAGGAAATTTAGATGAATCTCATAGAGAGAATCTCTCGACTTATTTCAGCGAACATCAACCACCTATTGGAGCAAGCGGAGAACCCCGAGCTCATGGTCAAACAGATGATTCGCGACATGGAAGGAAGCATCATAGAACTCCGCCGCGAGGCAGTGCGTGCGGTTGCACGCGTGAAACAGATCGATCAGCAGATCAAAACCGCCGGAACCACAGCCGAAGAGTTGGAGAAATTCGCGAAAAACTTCCTCAAGAAGGGGGAAGAGGAAAAAGCTCGGGAGATCCTGTCCAAGAAATTGCATACTGTGAGAGCGCAGGAGACTCTTGAAAAAGAACTGGTGAATGCAAGGGAAGTGGCCGAGAGGCTAAAGTCCGACTTGGCCCGCCTTGAGGACCAGGTTCAATCCGCACGCCGTAAGAAGGAAGAATTGATACGCAGGAAACAGTTGGCGGAAGCCGATCTCCGGTCTCAGAAAGCGGCACGGAAATCGAGCGACATCATCAAGACCTCGACCGAGACAGTGTCTGGAGGTGTGGTGGGCGAGAGCAAGATCGCCGATTACGAAAACGAAGTTGTCTTTCTCGAATCGGTCGCCGAAACGGAACGGGAACTCCTCAAGGACGACATCAAGAAAGAGTTGGATCTCCAGAAACTTTCGGAGGAATCGGCCATCGAGGAAGAGATGGAACGGTTGAGGAAGGACCTTTGATCCCCCCCGACCGACCGTACTCAAAGATGAGATGTCAATCGTAGGAAACAAGGTGATGCAGGGGTGAGCATTAATAATTGAGAGGGACAATGCCCTCTCCAATGATTGAAAACCACGAGAAGGAGGCATGGTTTGCGATGTTGACGATCTATCTGGCCTGTCTGTTCTTTGGAGGGTTGCTCATACTAGTGACCATCGCCTTCGGCGCCGAATCGGATTTCGACTTGGACCTTGAGGCGGATGTGGATATGGATGCCGCCTATGATGTCCATGGCGAAGGCCTTACCGCGGCGGTACAGTTCCTCAGTTTCCGCAACTTTGTATTCTTCACGGCGTTCTTCGGGCTCACCGGCTCGTTAATGACCTGGACTGGCGCTCCATTCCTCGTCACTCTGGTTTCCGCAATTCTCATGGGGTTGGTCTCGGCGTTCCTCTGCCACAAGATGATGATCTACCTTCGGACATCAGAAATCGGCGAGGTCACCAACCTTTCGGAATGTGTGGGAATCAATGCGCATGTCATCCTACCCATTGATAGGGATCACCGGGGTAAGGTGTCGGTGGCCACTCACGAAAGAAAGTTTCAAATGCTCGCCGAGATCGCAGACGAAGCGACTCGAACGGAGTTCGATACGGGTGACGAGGTAACGGTCGTCCGAGTGGTCGATGGGGTCGCTCAGATCGCAGGCGAAGATTTTATCGGATAGTTCTGTTCCCTGAACACAGGGATTTGATTTGTGGGTCAAAAATTCGTTTTCGAAGAGGAGGATACTATCATGACTGGATTGTTCGGAATCATTGTGCCCATTGCTGTTGGGTTTGCCATACTCATCATTGTCCTGGCGATGTTCCTGAGTCGGTTCTTGCTGATCTGCCATCCAAACGAAGTCATCATCCTTTCGGGTCGAAAGAGAACCCTTCCGGATGGACGGGTCGTTGGGTATAGAATCATCCAAGGAGGAAAAGCATTTCGCGTACCGATCATCGAGAAAGCCGCCAGAATGTCTCTGGAGACCATCCCGCTCGAATTGTCGGTAAAGAATGCCTACTCGAAGGGGGGTATTCCGCTTAAGGTGGACGCCATTGCGAATGTGAAAATTCAATCCGATGAAGCTTCGCTCGGGAACGCGGTCGAAAGGTTCCTTTCGCTGCCCGAACCCGAACTCCATAAGATCGCTAAGGACACCTTGGAGGGAAACCTTCGCGGTGTGCTCGCGACCTTGACACCAGAAGAGGTTAACGAAGATCGATTGAAATTCGCTCAGAACTTGATTGTGGAAGCGGATAACGATCTCGCGCAGCTGGGACTCCAACTCGATACATTGAAGATCCAGAACGTCTCAGACGATGCCGGCTATCTCGATTCCATCGGCCGAAGAAAGACCGCCGAAGTGCTCGCCGACGCACGTAAAGGCGAAGCGGAGAAGGCGGCTGAAGCGCAAGAGACCGAAGCGATATCGCGACAGAAAGCCCAGGTCGCGAAAGCAAAAGCGGAACAAGCCATTCGAACAGCCGAAATCGAGGCGGAGCTGGAGGTCAAACGGTCCCAAGCCTCGGCGGATTCTTTCGCTCGACAGGCCGAAGCAGAACAAACGGCACTGGCACAAGAGGCCGAAGCGGAATCCAAACGTCGCTCCGACACCGCCAAAGCGGTGGCAGGCCAGAAAATCCAAAACGCTGAAATCGATGCAGACCGCGAGGTCAAGACCTCACGGGCACAGGCCGATCAGAACATCGCGATGGCTCGAAACGATCTGCGAATCAAGGAGGCCGAACTCGAAAAGGATGCGGTGATCAAAGAACAGGAAGCGACTGTTGCAGGCGAAAAAGCGAAAGCCCAGTACGAGCAGTCGATGGAGGATGAGCGAATCATTCTCCAGCAGAAACGCTTGATGGCGGATGTCATCGAACCGGCGCGCGCCAAGCGTGAAGCGATGGAACAGGAAGCAAAGGGTGAGGCCGCTCCGATTCTAGAAGAAGGTCAGGCCAGATTAAAAGTTCTTGATCAGATGATTTCCACTTACAAGACAGCGGATGGTGAAGGTGAAAAGATTTTTGTCCTGAACATGCTTCCGGAGATAATCGGCGAACTGGTCCAGGCAGTCGGTAAAGTGAACATCGACAAGATGACAGTCATTGATGGTGGTGAGAACGGCGCTTCGAGCGGGATGAGTAAAGTGGTCAACCAGCTCCCCGGGGCGGTGATCTCTCTAGCCGAGCAGATTGAAACGGCGACAGGTGTCAATATCCTCAGCCAGTTCAAAGACAAGCCGGCGCCGAACATAGTCATCCAGCAACCATCGCCACCTGCAGCCGCACCCAAGAAATCCCCTCCAAAGGAGGGTTCTGGTGATGGACCCACACAAAGCTAAAGTAGATTGATAAATCACACATGGTTGGCCGCGAGAATCCTTGATTCTTGCGGCTCACTATTTTTGCATGGAGCCATTATGAAACATGAACGGACTCATGTCGCTCATCGGTAAGTTGGGAGGTCCAATTTCCAATCACATCGAGTAGGTGATCCTTGCGAACTGGTTTAGTCACATAGTCATCCATTCCTGCTCCTAAACACTTCTCTCTGTCACCAACCATCGCGTTGGCGGTCAGCGCAATAATGGGCATATGCTCTCCCTTGACTTTTTCAATTTCGCGGATAGCGCGAGTGACTTCAAACCCGCTCATTCTTGGCATTTGGCAATCCATGAGAATGAGGTCAAAAGTCCTTTCGTGATAGGCCTCGAGTGCCAATTGTCCATCATTCGCCATGGTCAATTCGAATTGATCGGCGGAAAGATATCTTTTGATGAGACTTTGGTTTACTGGATTGTCTTCCGCAATGAGGATGCGCCAGGCCTGATCCCGGGCCGTGTTGCGATTGTCTTCCTGTGATTCAACCTCTGGAGTCGTTTGCTTTTTCACTCCTGGATGGCTATTCCCTTGTTCACTCTGCATGATGGGTAGGTGCAACCGGACACGAAAAATGCTCCCCTTGCCGGGCGAACTTTCCACTTCTATTCCACCCCCCATTAGCAGGATCAGGTTCCGGGTGATCGAAAGCCCCAGACCTGTCCCGCCAAATTTTCGGGTCGTCGAGGCATCCGCTTGACAGAACGCTTCAAAGATTTGTCCTTTAGTCGGATCGTCCATCCCGATACCGGTGTCGGTCACGGAAATGAGAAGATCGGCGTTCTGTTCGGTCACTCGTGTGGCGGTTACCTCCAGCGACACCTCTCCCTCATTGGTGAATTTCAGCGCATTTCCCACAAGGTTGATAATGATCTGGCGGATTCGGTTCGGGTCTCCGAGGAGCAAGCGAGGAACATCCGGCCCCACCTCCGTTTTGAACAGGAGCTTCTTCTCTTTGGCTTGACGGGAGACAAGGTTCGTAATATCGGCCACAAGCGAACGCAGGTCCACTTCGGAGGATTCAATCTCGAGTTTTCCCGCTTCGATTTTGGAGAAATCTAGGATGTCGTTGAGCAATGTCAAGAGAGAATTGGCGCAGGAGAGAGAGGTGTCCGCGAAAGTCTTCTGCTCGACTTCAAGGTCCGTTTCGATAAGCAGTTCCAGCATCCCAATGACACCATTCATAGGTGTCCGAATCTCGTGGCTCATGTTTGCCAAGAATTCGCCTTTGGCTTTGACCGCTGAA
>JAJDBZ010000108.1 GCA_029261095.1 Candidatus Omnitrophota bacterium
GTCCGAAGACTCGATTGATATATTCAATCTTTTCGAAATACTCCTCGACGGTGTACCCACGTTTCATTGCCTTCAGAACTCGATCGCTCCCGGCTTGGAGAGGGAAATGAAAACTCTCGCAAACGTTCGGGAGTTCGGCCACCGTGTCGATGAGCTTTGGCGTGATGTCTTGTGGGTGCGAGGTGGTGAACCGGATTCTTTCCAAGCCATCGATTCGAGAGAGGCGGACCAGAAGGTCGGCGAAGTCGATTTCCTCGTACCGATAAGAATCGACATTCTGTCCGATGAGGGTGACCTCTCGATACCCTCGCTCGACCAGGTTGGTGCATTCTTGGAAAACCTGTTCGGGTGGACGGCAGACCTCTTTCCCCCTTGTATAGGGAACCACACAGAACGAGCAGACTTTGCTACAACCCTGCATGATGGAGGAGAATGCCGGGTAACGTTGGATCTCGGATTGCGCGGGAACATTCTCCGGTTCGTCGAAGAGGTGTTCCTCGGATTTCGAGATGTTGACTTGCGGTCCTTTGCCCGAGGCGGCGTCCGAAAGCATTCCGGGGATCAAGGGGATGGCGTGGGTTCCGGCGACCACATCAACCACCTTCGCCTTATTGGCGATGCGCTCCCCCTCCTTCTGCGCCATGCAACCCATCACCGCGATCTGACGTTTCGGGTTTTCTTCCTTGTAGTGAGCGAGCCGACCGAGGGTGCCATAGACTCGCGACTCCGCCGAATCTCGGATGGCGCAGGTATTGAGCACCAGCAGGTCGGAGTCCTCCTCCCCCTCGGCGGGTTCATACCCCGAGGATGAGAGGAACCTCTCCAGGCGTTTCGTGTCGTAAACATTCATCTGACATCCGAAGGTCAGGATGTGGTATTTCATTTTTTTTACCGTTCTTATTCCTCATCATTCTCGCGAACGGAGGAATGACACATGAGTTTTATTTTCCTTCGCGGAGGGACCAAAAGACAATCTTCGCGATCTTCCAGGAGTCCGCGAATGCCCGGTATCCGCTGGTCGTGGTCCCATCTGGATAATGACACGCGATCGGGATGTTTTCTACCTTGAACCCCCGCCGACCGGCCTTCACCAAAACCTCGGTCTCCATCGCGTACCCATCTGAAATCAAGGGAAACCGGTCCAATATTGAGAGCGGGTAGACCCGCATCCCGCACTGGGCATCCGACGCATTTCGCTGTGCGGCGAGAGAAATAAGCCTTGAGGAGAATCCGTTCGAGAGACGGCGGACCTTTGGCATCGCGTCGATGGTGTCGTCTCCAAACCGGTTCCCAAGCAGGATGGCGTGGGGGCTTTTCTCGGATCCCATAACGAAATCGGGAATCGATTCGGCTGGGTGTTGGCCATCCGCGTCCAGGGTCAGCACATGGGTGAACCTCTTCTCGCGCGCAATCCGGAACCCGGTTTTGAGAGCCGCCCCCTTCCCCCGATTTTGCTCGTGTGTTTCGAGAATTGTTACACCGCTCGAGGCCGCGACCTCCCCAGTTTTATCGTTCGATCCATCGTCGACCACGATGACCGGAAACCCCAGCGGGAGGACATCATCGAGGACCCGCCCGAGCATCGGTTCGGCGTTGTAGGCGGGGATGAGGAGGGTGAGGTTTGGGGATTCGGCCATGATTCCTCATTCTTTCGAGTTTAATGCGGATTGGGAAGACAATCGGGTGTTATGGTGACAATCTCGAAAAAGACTCCATTGACCCTTACGATCGTCAGCGAACTATCCTAAAATAATTAGAACAGGAGAATTCGTCGTGGAAGCCTTCAAGAAGGTTGTCAATGTAACCAATGGATCGATTGTTGTGGACCTCCCGGAGTCCTTTAAAGAAAAGGAGGTGGAGGTGACGGTGCGGTCGACCAAGAAGGGTGAATCGGACCCGAATGTGAATCTTCGCGGAGACAAAAACGCACTGCTTCGTCACTTCGGATCCATCCCGGATTTTCCGGATATCGAACCTGAGGGCGATTTCGAGGAGAGGGATCCTCTCGATTAATGTATCTGATCGATACGAACGTTTGTGTCGCCTCCCTTCGAGGCAAGAATCCGGCGCTCAGAGCCAAACTCGAATCGATTGCGGATGACGAGATTTTCCTTTGTTCCATTGTAAAGTCCGAACTTCTCTTCGGCGCGATTCGAAGTCAGAACCCGAAAAAGAACCTCAAGAAACTGAACGAGTTCGAAAGCGATTTTCGTTCGCTGGCATTCGATGATGAGGCCGCGGAAGTTCATGCTCAAATTCGTGCGGACCTTTCTAGCCGAGGGAACCTGATCGGTCCACATGACCTCATGATCGCCGCCATCGCGCTCGCCAATGGTCTCACACTGATCACTCACAACCTTCGCGAGTTCGAGCGGGTTGCGAATCTCCTCGTCGAGGATTGGGAAACCCCTTGAACTTCGGATAGTCGCCTTTTTCGAATCCTGTTTTACCTGCTATTGAATGGCGGATAAATGAAAACTCCACCTTGACTTGTTTACTGTGTATGGATAATATACACAGTATTGTGCCGGAAGAATCCTCAGTCAAACTCTCCCTCCCTCCCATCTCCGCCGCCGCCGAGGGACCGCTTTACGAACAAATCGTCCGAGGGATCAAACATGAAATCGGCGAAGGACGCCTGCACCCGGGTCAACCTTTGCCCTCGTTTCGAGCACTGGCGGAGGATCTTCTGGTCAGTTTGATTACCGTGAAGCGGGCGTATGAGGACCTGGAACGTGAGGGGCTTATCTACCGCAAGCAGGGCTTGGGAACCTTTGTCTCGCCGCATGGAACGGACCGTGTCCGGAAGGCGAAGGCCGAGCGGGCGGAGGAACTGATCCGTGAGGCGGTCCGCGAGGCTCGCGAGGCAGGACTCACGCTTACCGAAATCAACAGACTTGTCCAACAGATCCTGAAGGAAAAACCACAAACTCTGAGGAAAAGCGCATGACCGAACCGGCGATCGAAATCCGAGGTCTCAAGAAAAAGTTTTGGGGATTCCAACTGGGCCCGCTCGATATGACAGTTCCGAAGGGGGGCATCTATGCTTTCATCGGCCCCAACGGCGCGGGCAAGACGACCACCTTCGATCTTCTCATGGGGATGGGGAAAGAAGATGAGGGAACGATTCAAGTCTTCGGCTTGGACCATCATAAGCAAGAGGCCGCGATGAAAGCCCGCATCGGTTATGTCACCCCCGACCTCAATTACGGCGCTTGGAAGGTCCCCAAGCGGCTAGTCTATTTCCTCAGAAAGTTTTATCCCGATTGGGACGACGATTACTGCGCGAGTCTGCTCAAACGTTTCGGCATCGCCTGGGATGATTGGATTCCAGATCTGTCGTTCGGGTCGAACATCAAACTGGCGATGGCGATGGCGCTCTGCCACCGCCCCGACCTGCTCCTCCTCGACGAACCGACCCTCGGAGTCGACGCAGTCTCCAAGAAAGAAATCTTTTCGGAACTCCTCGCGGCGGTTCAGGAGGAATCGCACACAGTCCTCATCTCCTCTCACGGCCTCTCCGACCTCGAACGTTTCGCCGACCACATCGGAGTCATCCACAAAGGCAAGATGATCCTCGAAGGCCCCACCGACACCCTCCTCGAACGCTACCGCCTCGCCGAGTTCCTCCCCAGCAACGGCCTCGCCACCCACCGCTCCGACGGCTTTTATCCACAACCCGGAAAGCAAGACCGCTTCCGAGCCGTCCTGGATATCGAGGAATACCCGGAGGAGCGGCTGGAACAGATGGGCGCGAGCGAGATCACGATGGTGCCGATTTCGTTGGAGGATTTGTTCGTGGCTTTGGTGAGGGAGGAGGGGTGATGGATTGGCGGTTGGTGGGGGACTTTGTTATCAGGAATTTCCTTTCCTTCCTGGTTATCGGACCGACTGGCTTATTGGCAGGCTTCTATGACTGGCCACTCTATTTCCTGCTGCCCATCCTCTTCATGTCTGTTGCGACTTCCATTGACGAGTTCTTTACTCAGAAGCCACACCGAGTCATTAGAAGCCTCGGGCTTACCAAAGGGAATTTGATCCGAACTACCTGGTTTGAGAATGTGCTCCTTCCAGCAACGTTGTTCGCTTTAGTCTACTGGTTAGGCGCGCTAGCGAGCGCACGAGGAATCCAGATGGGTTCGGAGCAATATCGAACCCTTCTGATCGCTGTACTCTGGATTTGCATTCTTCAATCCGCCTGTCTCATATTCTGCTTAGCAAGTAGTAGCGAACTATTGAGTCGGGTTTTTCTGGTTTCGATGATGGTTCTGTGTCTTATGATGGCTTCGATCAATTCCTTTCACGATCTCGGAATCGGTTGGCCTATGGTGATGGTTGTTGTTGGTCTGACATTCTCCTTCGCCGCCATTCGGCATGACCAATATCTCTCCACATTGATTGACCGGAAAATTAATGGTCCGGTATGTCCAACCTTGCACCAACAACCTTCCATAACCTTACTGGATCGAGCCATGAGCCATCCCCATTGGTTCTTGTTATTCGCGATCGTTGGCGCCAGTGTTTTTGGGTTTACCTATTCAACGACACTATTTTTACTTCCCAACGCCCAAGTGGGGAACAGTCATTACGGCGATCTTGCTGAAATAGCGTCCCCTCTGGTTTTCTGTTTCATACCTTTCCTCATCCCAATCTTCTTGTTTGAGTACTGGAGGCAATCGATTCGTGCTTTCAAGACACTTCCAATATCGACTGGTGGACTTTTCTTGCGACTCATGTTTTTCAATTTGCTTCTAGCCTCATTCTATTGTGTACTTCTTATTCCTTTCGCCCGAGTTCCTATTCCCGTTTCATCTTTGGAGCAAATTCAGTTGTATTTCATGGTCCTGGTCGTCTCAACGGGAGTATATACAGCGATATCCGGTTTGTTTCCTTCTTCTCCAGAGGACTGGAGATCTTATTTGTATATCATGCTTTGCCTTCTTATGGGATACTTTGGAATCAACTTGAGAGATTCGGAGAGAGATCCGGTTTTCCTATGGACTGTGTCGGGATTCATATTCTTCTTTCCGGTGTCTCTCGGAATCCATCGAGGAATCCAAAACAGTTCGGAAATCTATCGGAACAACCCGGACCGAGGCTAGCCGCAAGAATCCTTCAGATTCCATAGGAAACCACATAGAATTGGAAGTAAGAAACCGCCATGGAAACCTTCAGGAGAATTGTCGAAGTGACCAATGGATCGATCAGTCTGGATCTTCCGCAATCCTTCAGGGAAGGGGAGGTGACGGTGCGGTCGGCCAAGGGCATGGAACCCGAAGCGAAATGCGCGGTGGAAAAAACGGGGAAGGATCACCCTCTGGCCAAATTCGTTGGCTGTATCCCGGACTTTCCGGATGTCGGTTGAATCTGGTTGGAGATTCCTTTCTCCAACCCACTCGCGCACGAATCCCTTCGTGCTGTCGCGCGCCGAAACCGTAGCGCCGTCTTCCTGACGGCTGTGCTCGACTGGCCGTCTGGAAGACGGCGCTACTCGGTCCTATTCGCGGGAAGGGATTCCTGCATAAGTTGCGCCGAGAAGGGATTCACGGCGCTGAGTGAAAAGGTGCGCGGGTAAGGAAAGGTATCGTGTGCGGCAAGGGGAGTATCGGATCGTCTACGAAATCCTCGATGACCGGCTGGTGGTTCAGGTGGTCAAAGTCGCCCACCGTTCAGGGGTGTACAAGGCGAACAGAGGATTGAGATAAGGAATTCACCGTGCTCGCGCTGGATTTATGAATCCGGCGCGCGGTTCGACCGGAGTTGAACTCCGAGTGGGAAGCGCCACTCAGGGAGTGCAACTCCCGTCGAATGTGGACCCGGAATCGCAGTTCCGGGTCCAGCATCCATTGAGGTTTTCGATATTGATTAAATCGTCGGCAACTTCCACGGGTCCCGGTACTCGCGACTCACCAACTTGTTGGCTTCGTCATCCCCCACGATCTGCTCTTTGTCGTTGTCCCATTGGATTGTCCGGCC
>JAJDBZ010000109.1 GCA_029261095.1 Candidatus Omnitrophota bacterium
CGCTAACCGATCAATATGCGGGGTCTCGATCTCGCCCCCATAACACCCCGCGTCGGACCACCCCATATCGTCCGCCATGATGAGCACAATGTTGGGAGGGGTCTCGGCCTTTCCTTCTGGCAGGAGATCCTGGGCTGAGAGGGGAATTGGAAACCACAGAAACAAGAGGTATCCGAGAATTAAGAAACTGAGAAAGGATAAGAATGGGCCTAATCTTGCAAAAGGACTTAGATGGCGTCCCACCATTCGGGTCAATGGATATGGATATCGCATCGGGCATGATAATCCAATTCTTCATACAGAATGAAGAACGTCGTCCCAACAGACGGATCTGTTTCGCCCCCTAATCCACATACAACACGATGCGTTCGTCCAACCGGAGGTCATCGAGGTCTTGGGTCGACTCTCCCTTATCTCCCGCATCGACTCTGAATTCGTAATATTCCTCCGGAATCCATCCTCTTGATCCGTCGGTTCTCCGAATTTCGAGCCCATATAGATCCGCTGGCAGTTCAAAATGCCCCTCAGGGTCGGTCAGCGTGGTGAACAACCGTTCCTCTCCTTCGAATATAGAGACGACCACCCAAGGCGCCCCAGCCTGGTCTCCCTCTGTGACCACTCTCCCACGGTAGTTGACATGCTTCCATTTGGGACCAATTACCGCGCGAGTCGGTTGAATTTCCTTGGAGTTCGAGGCTTCTTCGATGATGGCTTTACGGGATGCTTCTTGCTCGGTGAGAGGGGATGTCGATTCTTGGACCCGAGCTGTCATACACCCGGCCAAAAACATTCCCCCTATACAGACTGAATAGATTCCCCTCATTTCTTAATCCATCCAATGTAAGAGTTTTATTATGAGGGTATTGTGATATGGTTAGGCTGCCATTGTCAACCCCCATTCGGCAAAAAATAAAAGCCCCCGCCATGGAACATGGCGGGGGTTCATAGGAACTCTCAGTTGATCTGTTGTCGGTTATAGCGATGATGGTGGCAATCGACGGAGATAAACGATGTCGTCGACAGGGAGGCCTACTGCCGGGGCCCCTTGAATTCCACCAAAGGCGCTCACGATGTCCTTACGGTCGATTCGATATCCAATATAAAGAGGGTCGCCACCCCATACGATAATCTCGCCCACACTTTTGGTTCCATTCGTGGGAGAATAATGCCAAGTGGGGTTACCATCGTTATAGTGAGGATTGTCCTGCCAGATATTTTGAGTCGCATCGGGGCCATTGCTGAAAATCGCCCATGTCACCATACAAGTGGGGCATCGTTCTCCGCCGAATGTACTTCCGCCCACTTCCATCCCACCTGATTCGTAGGTGACATAGGTGATTCCGCTAGACTCATCTGCTCCGAAGATTGCGAATGGGTCCTCGGGAATGGCGGTTATGTATTGATTGGGAGAGGTCAACCAAAACAGGCCTCTTGCATTTCGATTAGTCCCACCATTGCGTTCGTGTTGCGCGGGGTAGTAATTGAAATCCAGGTTATAAGATTCCATAGCGATCAGCAGACTGCGAATCTCGCCCTTCGCTTTGGTCACTTTCGCTCGTATCTGCGCCTCCAAAAAATTGGGGAGCGCGATGGCAATCAGGATGAGAATGATCGCAATGACGATCAGAAGCTCAATGAGGGTGAAACCTCCCCGGCGATTTCTATCCAAATTTCTAAATGATTTCATGATATTGATTTGTCCTCCTCGCAACCGAATCAGGCGGGTTTTGTATTTTTCTTAACTCCTATACATAACAGAATTAAGGTCATGCCACAATCATTAGTTCGTTCGCCAAACAATATAATGGGCCAGCAATGGAATTTCCGTCAACTTTACCTGTTCCGGCCCGGCTTACATTGTTGTCATGGAGTGATCGGCAAACGCCGAACATAGACTTGCCCATCCACTGGCAGGCCCACAGGGGTTAAACCCTTGACCCCGCCCGCTTGGGCGGCTGAATTCTTGCTCGGTATACGATATCCAATGTATTGCGGGTCTCCTCCCCATTTGATGATCTCTCCGATACTTTTTGTTCCATTAGTGGGGGAATAGGTATAAGTAGGATTTCCATCGTTGTGATGAGGGTTATCCTGCCAAATGTTTTGGAGCCCGTCGGGGCCATTACTGAAGAGTGCCCAGGTGACCTCACAAACCGGGCAAGGATTGGCTATGAAAGTTCCCCCAACTTCCATCCCGCCGAACTCATAGGTGACATAGGTGGTGACACTACTATCTGCGGTAAACTGATTGAAAGGATCTTCGGGGATCGATGTAATATACGCGATCGGGCTAGTCAACCAAAACAAACCTCTGTCTGTTCTCGCGGTATCGTTCCGCTCATGCTGTGCTGGATAAACATTAAAATCCAGCGCATAGGACTCGAGAGCGATGGTGATGCTCCGTATTTCTCCTCGCGCCTTGGTCACTTTGGCCCGAATCTGCGCTTCTAGAAAGTTCGGGAGGGCGATGGCGATTAGTATCAGAATAATGGCAATTACGATTAATAGTTCGATTAGGGTGAAGCCCCTGCGAAACTTCTTAAGGCGTGTCATATCAACTCGGTCCATCCTATACCTCTCAAATCACTTCCGGAAAAATTTAACAATGCATGTCTCTGGAAAAAGAGGGTAATTATGTCACTTGTGATCTCTATCGGATTCGCTTCATCACTCTCATAATACCGAAAACTGTAACACAATTAAAGGGTTTAAACCACGATTTTTCGATACATCAGACAAGTTATCGTCACTTTCCACCACCTCTATAGTTTCACCGTGACCCGCTTCCCATCCCACCCCTGGCACCCGTCTTGAAAGTTTCTTCTAATAACGCAAACTAGCCTCTATTGAAATTCCACTTTCAACCATTTCTTTCTGCTTTTTGGAGGTCTTTCGGCAATGAACCAGACACAATCCCCCCCTCTTCGCTCACTCATCACCCGCAAATCCACCCTCTGGCTGCTACCCATTTTCCTTCTCCTGACTGTCACCGGGAATTGTTCCGACAAGGTGGTCCTCTTCGATGGTTCCACTCTCGATGGCTGGGCCCATACCGGAGAAGGGTATTTCAATGTCGATGAAGATGAAAAGTGCCTGGTCAGCCATGGTGGAATGGGGATGCTTTTTTACTATGACCGCCAGTTCGAGGATTTCGAATTGGACCTCGAATTCAAAGTCAACCAAGAGGGCGCCAATTCCGGAGTCTTCGTCCGTTTCCCAAACCTTCCAAAGATCGGTGGTGAACCCCACCCCGGCCCCTGGGGAGCAGTCAACGAAGGGTACGAACTCCAGATTCAGGGCCAACACACAGGCGACCTCTACAGTTTCGAAGAGAGTGGAAAGGTCCCCCTCAATGAGCCCGGGCAATACAACAAGATGAAGATCCAAGCCATCGGCCAGGAATACAAAGTCTGGGTCAATGGCGAAGTTGTCGGAGAATACACTGGAGAAAGGTCCACCAAGGGGTACATCGGTGTCCAAAACCATGACCCGAAAAGCATTATCCGTTTCAGGAACATTGTGGTGACCCCGAAGTGAACGAATCAACCTGCGCCGTGAATCCCTTCTCGGCGCAACATCCGGAGGAATCCCTTCCTCAGTTGGTGGCAGAGGACGGAGGTCTGGTCCCCAATCCTCCGATTTGCGGGAAATGATTCCCGCTATATTGGGACCGAGAAGGGAATCTCGATCCAGATGAGACAATCATTCAAACTCTTATATTTATTGTGGAGGACATCTCATGAGTGACACCATCGATCATCTACTTCAGGAGAAACGGGTCTTTGAGCCCTCGCCTGAGTTTAAAGCCCAAGCCCATGTAAAAGATGACACGCCTTATCGGGAGGCCGAGAAAGACCGACTCGCCTATTGGGAAGACTGGGCCAAACAACTCGATTGGTTCGAACCCTGGACCAAGACATTGGAATGGGAACCGCCTTACTCCAAATGGTTCATCGGCGGGAAACTGAACGCCTGCTACAACTGCGTTGATCGTCATGTGAAGAACGGACTCGGCGACAAGGTCGCCCTCATCTGGGAGGGCGAACCCGGCGACCGTCGCGACCTCACCTACTCCGAAGTATTGGAAGAAGTCTCCAAGTTCGCCAACGCGCTCAAGAAACTGGGGGTCCAGAAAGGCGATCGGGTCGCCCTCTACATGCCGATGATCCCGGAACTGGCACTCGCGGTGTTGGCTTGTGCACGCATCGGCGCTCCTCACTCGGTCGTGTTCGGCGGGTTTTCCGCCACCTCCTTGTCCGACCGGATTGTCGACCAGGAAGCCAAAATGCTCATTACCGCTGACGCTGGCTGGCGACGTGGAAAAGTGCTCCCACTCAAAGCGACCTGCGATGAAGCGCTGAAGAACTCCCCCTCCATCGAAAATGTCGTGGTGGTCAACCGCATGAAAAATGGAGAGGCCCCTATCGATATGAAAGAGGGCAGGGACCACTGGTACCACGATCTCATGGCGGATGCCTCCAGCGATTGCCCCGCCGAACCGATGGATTCCGAGGATTTGCTTTACATCCTCTACACCTCCGGCACCACCGGGAAACCCAAAGGCATCATGCACACGACGGGTGGTTATATGACGGGTGTCTACGCCACTACCAAATGGGTCTTCGACCTGAAACCTGAGGATGTCTTCTGGTGTACCGCTGATATCGGATGGGTAACCGGACACTCTTACATCGTTTATGGCCCGATGGCGAACGCCGCCACACAGGTCATGTACGAAGGCGCGCCGGACAGCCCCAGTCGCGATCGTTTCTGGAAGATCTGCGCCGATCATGGAGTCACTGTCTTCTACACGGCGCCGACAGCGATTCGAGCCTTCATGAAATGGGGACATGATCTTCCCGCCCAACACGATCTCTCGAAACTGCGTCTCCTGGGTTCCGTTGGAGAACCCATCAACCCCGAAGCCTGGATTTGGTATCACAAGAATATTGGAGGCGAAAAATGCCCGATCGTGGACACATGGTGGCAGACTGAGACAGGCGCCATCATGATTACCCCCCTACCCGGCGCGGTCAAAACCAAACCGGGGTCAGCGACAAAAGCGTTCCCCGGGATCGAGGCTAAGCTCCTCACCGATGAGGGTAAGGAAGTGGAAAAGGGGGGCGGCTATCTCAGCATCTCCTCACCTTGGCCCTCCATGTTGCGCGGGATTTACGGCGACCCCCAAAGGTTCAAAGACACCTATTGGTCGAAGTGGGATGGGATCTATTTCCCGGGAGATGGTTGCACTCGAGACGAGGATGGGTACTTCTGGATCCTCGGCCGAGTCGATGATGTCATGAATGTGGCCGGGCACCGGATCGGCACCATGGAGGTGGAAAGCGCTCTGGTGGACCATCAATCGGTAGCCGAATCCGCTGTCGTTGGCATCCCTCACGATGTGAAAGGGACCGCCATCGCCGCGTTTGTCATTCTCAAAGATAGTGCTGAGCCGAGTGACGATCTGGAAAAAGAACTGAAGCAACATGTGGTCGAGCAGATAGGCGCTATCGCTCGCCCCGAGAAAATTATGTTTACCGCCGATCTTCCGAAAACGCGGAGCGGTAAAATCATGCGTCGGCTTCTCCGCGATATTGCGGAAGGGAAAACTCTGGGCGACACCACGACATTGGCCGATCCGACAGTGGTGGAAAGTCTGAAGAACCGCTACGAGGATAAAGAGGGTTGAGTCGCTTCGTTTTCACACTTGTTCTGGGAGTGCTTTTGTTTCACGTGCCCTCGTCCAATTGGGCACAGGAGACCTCCTCGTTAGGTGAGATTGCTCAGGAACCCGAACCGGGGTCGGACCTTGTGTCTGACCCCCTACCGGAGGTTCGCGGCAATCAGTACACCCACCCGGTGTACAACTTTGGGTTGAAGCTCCCTACCGAAGATTGGAAGTTCGTGGTGGATCCCCAAGCCATCAATGATTTCAACCCGGATGCGCTTCTCGTGCTGACTGCCCCTAGCTTCGATCTCTATTCCATGGTGATCGTGGAGAAATTTCCTGAGGCCAGCATTGAAAATTATGCCGAACGAGTGAAGCCGACATTGGAATCACTCGAGAGAGAGTCGGTGTCATCATTGACCATCGACGGTCTCCCAGCGTATCGGCAAGTTTGGGAGGGAGCGTATGACGGTGTTCCCATGCGCTTTCATTACACACTGATTGCGAAAGAAGAGTTTCGGTTTCAGATCGTCTCCTGGTGCGCCAAATCCAGTTGGTCCTATGGAGTCGATAACCAGTTCGACTCGATCGGTCTAGGGTTTACCGACCTTGGACCCGTCGTTCTTCCCAAGGAGCCGCAATGGACCCCTCCCCCGATCATTGGTCCATCGGATGTTTACAGCAATAATCGAAGTAACTTCTCGATCGCTCGTCCATCGAACCATTGGACCTTTGTGACCGATCGGGAGGAAGTGGATATGATCAATCCCGATGCGACCATGGCGGTTCACCGCGATGAAGAGATATTCTCGATGGTCATTATCGAAACCCTTCCCGAATTAAGCCTGTCGGAATTTACCGGAAGAGTCTCGCCTTCATTGGAAGATGCCGCACTCTTGGGGGAAGAAGAGACCACGATTCACGGTCTCGCAGCCCGTAAACGTCACTGGCGTGGAAAATTCGACGATATTCGATTTGATTTTTTCTACACACTTATTGCCAATGGGGATGATCGGATTCAGATTGTCTCCTGGTGTCCCACCTCGATGATCAATGACAATTTCCGGAACCAAATTAGATATATCGAAGAGAGTTTTGAACCGCTGGTCGTCCCGTCGCCGGATGCCGATTCGACTCCTCCCAGTGTGGACTAGGCGGGAAGGATTCATCCCCAACGAAAAATCCCTAAACTCCCACCTCAGTGACAAAATACTCTTTGGCCACCCTCTTTCTCTTTCTCGTGCATCTCCCCGGTGTCTTTCTGTTTCGAGGCGAATTCACGGATGGTGTTCTTCAGACTGTCTATTTCGAGGACCCCATCTATGCGGTGGGGGAGGGAATACCTCCCGCGAGATATGTCCCGCCTCTCTATCCCGCGCTTATCCAAGCAGTTTCCTCAATCGGCCTCGGACCCCTTGAGTCGGGTCGACTGATATCACTTCTGGCCTACTGTGGAACCGCACTCCTCCTGGCCCTGATGGGAGAATGGCTGGGATCCAAGTGTTCCGGTTCAAGACTTTCCCGTTGGATGGGTTGGTGGTGCGGGTCGTTCTTCGCGCTTTCTCCAGTCGCCAACCGTTGGGCTTTCCATGCGATGACCGACATGACGTTTTGCTTCCTCACTACTCTGTCGATCTATTGGTTTCTAAAATCGTGTTCGAAAGAAAACCTGAACCCGTTTCAGATCTGGTTTTACGGAAACCTCGCGGGTCT
This sequence comes from Candidatus Omnitrophota bacterium, assembly GCA_029261095.1. Lineage (GTDB taxonomy): Bacteria > Hinthialibacterota > Hinthialibacteria > OLB16 > OLB16 > JACKFH01. Next base: position 7,382 of record JAJDBZ010000109.1, read on the forward strand.
CCTCGCAGTGTGGACCCGCTATCAGGGATATGCCTTGGGTGCTGCCGCGATTCTTTCGATGATGATCATATTCCTAAGGGCTTCAAAAAGACCGATGGAACATGATCCAACCGGGCTCAGACAATTCCTGAACCATCGCAACGTATTATTCTGGTTGTTGGTCATCGCAGCGTGGGGACAATCCTATGCATTGCACAAAGAGGGACGAGAGATACACGGTGGACATTTTAC
>JAJDBZ010000110.1 GCA_029261095.1 Candidatus Omnitrophota bacterium
ACTACTCGAAAGGGATGGTGCAACGGATTGGTCTGGCGCAGGCGCTGATGCACGACCCGAAATTGGTGTTACTCGATGAACCTCTATCAGGTCTCGATCCAATCGGTCGGAAAGAGATCCGCGACCTTGTCTACACACTCAAACAACAGGGGAGAACCATCTTCTTCTGCAGCCATATCCTTAGCGATGTTCAAGACATATGCGATCGAGTCGCCATCCTTCACCATGGGAAATTATTGAAGCTCGGGAGTTTAGACGAGCTCCTTGGGACTGAACGGGACAAAGTCGATGTAGAAATCCGTTTTCCAGACAATATTACCCGTGAGGATGTGGGAGCCGAGGGAGATTTTCATAACGGGATATTTCGAGTGGTTCTTACCGATACCGACGAGGCCAACCAACGTCTGGATGCGTGGAAAGCACAGGGCGGTACGATCAGGGCCATTGTCCCCCAGCGGAAGACGCTTGAAGAGTTGTTCGTTCAGACAATCCGAGCGCAAGATCCGAAGGTCACACTAGAGACATAAACGAAGGAATAGAATTCAAGTTCGAATAATAGAAGACAACTACCATGCTTGAGATCATAACCATCGGTTTTAACACTTTTCGAGAGGCAATCCGAAGTAAGGTTCTCTATCTGATCCTGTTCTTCATGGTCCTCATGATCATCAGTTCCTTATTCTTAGAGACACTCGCCTTGGATGGTGGCGATCGGCTGATCAAAAACCTGGGATTGTCGACCATCAGTTTCTTTGGTCTGTTGGTCGCGATGTTCATCGGGGTCAGTCTGATTCCTCAAGAAGTTGAAAGCAAAACCATCTACACAATCGTTTCCCAAGGGGTACTCCGATGGCAATTTGTCCTCGGAAAATTCCTCGGGCTGATCATGACAGTTTATGTCAACATCGCGCTAATGACAGTGATGCTGCTAGGGATCCTTGCCTATTATGCGGCCACCACCGAGATGATCGAATTCACAGCATTCTACTGGATGGTGCTGGCCATCGGGATGGAACTCTTGGAAATGCTGATCGTGGTGGCGATTGCCATCTTGTTCTCGTCCTTCTCAACACCCATTCTTTCGGCGGTCATGACTGGATGTGTCTACATCATAGGCCACATGACCAACGATTTCTGGGATTACATTCGTCTTCAGGGCGAGAAAGAAGGAACTGAGGCCTACTGCGCTTTCCTTAAAGTGATCTACTATCTGTGTCCTCACCTGGATATGTTGAACTTGAAAAAACAGGCGGTCCACTATGAAGTCTTGGGAATGGCCAGCGCGTCCTTCCCGTTCTTCGAAGGCACCTTTCACGCCGTCACCTATACCGCCGCGATACTATTTCTCGCTTGTCTTGCATTTTCGAAGCGTGATTTCTAAGCGGAATGAATAGGGATCGAAAATGAAGCCGAAAGTCATCCTGACGGGAATCGTTCTCTTGGTCCTTTACCTCGTGGGCCAGAAGCTCGCGTGGGACTCCCAGCGCTTCGATTACGTCACCAATTACATGTACGAGTACACCTCGCCCAAAATGCGTAGTGTACTCGCCGCCGGTCATGATGCTCTTTTGGCCGACCTGACTATGGTTCGTGGGATTCAGTTTTATGGCATGAATTACCCCCTCTTTAACAAACAACCCCGAATGTACGATCAGTTTTACCAGTTAGCCGAGACGACGATTGGGATGGATCCGAGACATTTCGAGGCCTATCGTTTTTGGGGTTTTGCCCTAACCAGCGCGGACATGGGTAAAGTGGATGCTTACCGGTTTTTGATGGCGGGCGCGAATCGCCTCTCCGCAACCGATGAGGTCTTTACCATCATTCAACCCAACATGTGGGAAGTGGCTAAAGACGCTGCCTATATCGCCGAATACGAACTTCAGAAAGCGACGAGCGAATGGGGTTGCGACGCTTATGCTTTCGCGATGAAGGCGCGAGACTGTCCAGAATTCGTTCACCGGCTCAAAGTTTTGGCTTGTCTAGATGTCGATCCCGATCCCGTCCCCGCCCTTGAAGAACTTTCGGTACGAGCCAATCAATCAGGTAATGTCGCCATTTGGCAACTGAATCTCGATCATATCCGTCGCATTATTTCCGAAGAGCACAAGCGTTTCTGGGGCGCCGCACAAACGGCGTATATCGATATCAATGGAGCCTCTCCAACCAGTATCGAACAGCTGACGAGGAATGTTGGAATCTTGCGGAAAGCTGTTCAGGAGTATCAAACAGTGAGTTCCCAATGGGGAGCGGGAGGACCCGCCCGGCTTTTCCCCAATATGGTCAATCCGCTTCCAGAAGAAAAAGGAATGCTGGAGTACCGAATCGCTCAGATCCCCGAATTGCCCGAGGATCCATACGGGGGTGAGTATCTCATCCTTGAGATCGAGGGGAAACCTCAACTGGTTGGGACGGGCATCGCCGAAATCGAACGTGAAGTCATGATTAACCCTCTCAATAGTGCACTTGAAGAATCCAAGAAAGATAATAATGGAGAATGTCCGACGGATCTCGAAGCCTTTTCGCAAGAGTATGGAGCGCCTCTGCCGATTGCGGATGGATTCGGTTATCCGCTATTGATGGACTACGAGAAGTGTGAGTTTTATTTCGAACCTATCTCGGAGGAAAATCCACCTCTCCTTCCCCCTTATGGCCAAGAAGAAGCCGAGGCGCAGACTGAAATCGATCTCACCCCCATGGACGAGCCCTCTGAATCCACCACCGCCGATCCCTTGATCCTGGAGACTACTCCCGAATCGGATGGATGAGGCGATCTTCCGCAGGGATCCCTAAACCCAAAATGCGGATCTGCTTCGTTTCCCCTCTCGTACCCTCGGTCGCCTATGGTCACCGTCCGTATTCGTTCCTCACCGAACTCAGTCGATTGGGTCATGAAGTTACCCTTGTTTGCCTCAACGATCCTGGACCGGTTCCCGATGCCGCGAGCAAGCTCGAGACCCTAGGAATCGAAGTTCGGTCCCACACACTCTCTCGCCCGAAGCGTTGGGCCAATTGTCTATTCGGTCTTTTTTCTTCCACCCCATTGAGAGTCCTTCACTGCAAGTCGAGGTCGTTCGAGAGATACTTGCGGCAATTGCTTGAGCAGCAAGAATTCGATGTCCTCCATTTCGACCGATTTCGATTGGCTTCCTACGGGATGAAGATAATGACGGAATTTCAGGGTCCGGTGGTCATCGACTTCCCGGATTCGCTTTCTCTTTACTATCGGCGCGCGGTTGATAATCCGAGACACTTCCTCAAGAAATGGATCGACCGGAGAGAGAATCGCGTGACCCCTGATTTCGAAAAAAGGGTTCTTCAATCAGGAATGACAACCATCGTCTGTTCCGAATTGGATCGGGATTGTCTTTTCGATCATTCTCCGGACGCATGCATCGAGGTCATTCCGAATATGGTGGATATCGATGAATTCACACCTCGTTCGAAAGAATCAGAAGAAGTGATGGGTGTCTTTACAGGCACTCTCTATTACCTTCCAAATATCGATGGTCTCCTCTGGCTGAAAGATGAGGTCCTGCCACTATTGGATGGGATTGATTTCCCCACCCAAGTCATCGGATATGGCGCGACCAGCGAACTCGAATCCCTAGAGAATGATTCTCGAATCGACATGGTCGGCTATGTCGAGAACATGGCGGATCACCTCTACCTCGAAGACATCTATCTTTGTCCGCTCCGGGTGGGCGCTGGAATTCGATTCAAGTTGCTGGAGGCGTTCTCGGCTGGAATGGCAACAATCAGCACGACTCTGGGATATGAGGGTATACCCTGCACTCCGGGGGAACATCTATTGGTAGCCGATACACCAGCCGACTTTGCCTCCGCCATACTTTACCTGGTCGATCATCCCGAGGAGAAGAAGCGGCTTGGGGAAAACGCCCGGGAATTCGTACGCGAGCGGTACTCAGTCGAAGCGACAGGGCTTCAGTTGGTCGACCTGTACCAATCGCTCATCAGATCGGGATAGAAGGTGATCCTCGATTCGACCTACAATGCCTGCTATGCCGAAAGTAAGAATAAGATTTTGGATTCTATTGACACTCGTTTCCATTCTCACTCTAACCGCCGCCGTGGTCTCGGTCACCATCACCTGGCGAAACAACACTTGGCGCCTGATTTCCCAATTTAGCGAGGGCGCTCGGAGCGAAGCTTCTCGATTCCTCAATGAACGACTCATCAACATCCTTGAAGTCGCGCCAAACCAGTCCAGGATCAACCTTGAACTACTTCAAGACGGTCTGATTACGCTCGACGCCTTGACACCCCTTGCAGAGTATTGGGTTGATGTGCTGCGTATACACGACAATCTATCCTACCTGAGCCTTTCATTCGAAGAGAATGGCCAAATGCTTTGGGTATCTCTAAACGATCAGGGCGATACGACGATCGGCCATTTGGTTTTCGATCCCGAAACTGAGCAACTCGATCTGTTTGAGTATGAGCCTGGAGGGTTTCCGG
>JAJDBZ010000012.1 GCA_029261095.1 Candidatus Omnitrophota bacterium
CGATACGAAGTCCTGATCCAACTGGGAAGGAACCTTTTCCTTGGCCCGGATGCGACCTTGAATTTGAGCGGTGTCCATCTTCTAGTGTGCATGAGGTCAATCATTGCTCATGTTCTTGTTCAAACGCTGAGAGTGCTAGGAATAATACTGTTTCTAAAATCTGGCAAGCATGGCAGTGCATCATGAGAGGCAATCCAAATGACCCTTCTTGTAATGTATTTACACCTCCTCAGGGGATGGGTTGTGAAGGTATTAAGCAACTGGCTGGGGGTGTGACCGCCGACGGAATTGCCTACTACAACCCCCGCCGTTCAGGTACCGATGACTGCACCTATAAGTGCACATGTGAACATGAGGGTGTTCACGTCCTCCAGGGTCCAGCACCACGTGGTTCTACGACACTGGACAGGGCAGAAAGGGAATGGCCCGCGTACAGCAAAGAACACTCCTGCCTAGAATCTGTACTAGAGGAATTGGATTGTGATCGATCGGGAGACTGATTTATGACAGAATGCAGTAGGACAAAAATCATTTTGCGAATGGTAAACTCATTCGCACTTCTTTTAGCTCTTCAATATTCAACTGTCGTGAAGGGACAGGATCTACGGGATCCAAAGGGTGACACGAACCCTTCTTCCAAGATTTTTGAAGCGAAGGGTTGGAGAGATCCGATTTGTGGATATTGGGTACCGGGAGCTTCTGCTCAATCTAGAATATCTGCGCTCGTTATCACAACTGTGACGGGCGAGCAACTCCAGGATTTGTACGAGAATAAGAACTACGATAGGTGGAACTTCGATCAACAAAATCCATCAGCCTATTATTATCGGGTTCAGTTACACATTCTTTCCTACAAAGAACCTGCATCTACTGTAGAGGTTGAAGCAATAGTGAAACTCCTTGATGCACACTGCTCAGAGTTCTCCGATTGCTATGAAGAATCTGATAGAGAGAGTGGCTGCGACAGGTATCAATGTCCGGAATTGTTTGATCTAGTCCTGACCAAGACCAGAGAATTGCACAAACAATCTTCGGTTCTGGATATTCATATCGAGCCGAATTATATCGACATCGATTTCTAGAAGTGCTGACGAACCCTATAGAAACGAAATCTTTCGAATAAAGGACTGGATCTAGGAGTACGACGCGAACGGGAACCTGACCCAGGCCAAGAAGGAAGAGAAGGCCTCGGGGAGTTGGGACGAGAAGTTGCGGTGGGAGTACGAATGGAATCCGAGGGATCAGATGGAATTGGCGATCAAATATGAGAACGACAGCGCCAATCTAATTCTCAATCTTCCCTAGATGAACCTTCGGGTATCGGATGGTTATGATATCGCTTCCAAGTTGGAGAAACTGACCGGTTTCGCAGGTCGGTCAATGCGGTTATTCTCGCGGAAATGGAACGACCCATTTGGAAACACCTCCTTGTTCTTATCCTTGTAACCGTGGCGGCACAGTCCTCTCACTTCTTCGCGAGGTGGGATGAAACCCTTTGGGGTATGGAGGGGACTTTTTACGGGATTGGTGTTAAGAATTTTTCTCGCTTCGATCCATCGGACCATCTGGGATTACTGGTTCAGAATGGATCGCCCGATGTCGATGAAACCTTAAGATATTACGCCCGTACTCTGATGCCTTTCTATTGGGCGGAGGGTTTGACGGTTCATCTATTCGGGGACCGAGAGTGGGTCTATCGAATTGTTCCGGCCCTCCATGGTTGGCTCCTCCCGATATTCCTCTACCTCTTGGTCTGCGAATTCGGATGCCGTCGCACCGCGCTTCTCGCGGGAATCTTCGCAGGGGCCTCTCCGATGGTCGGATACTACTCAACGTGCACTTATTCGGGGCCTTCCGCTTGCTACATCCCGGGGCTCTTGTGGGCCTATCTCCGTTGGATGAAAGAGAGCAATCGTTACCGGACCGTGGTTCTTGTGGTGCTCTTATTTCTCTGTTGGATGGGAAATTATTTCAACCTTTTCTTTCTACCGGCACTCATCGGGCTTCATTGGGCTGTTACAAGAAGAGGGATTTGGTTTTGCTTTTGGGTTGGACTGTCTTTTCTAACGGTTCACCTGATGCAGATACTTCACTTCCTCTCGGTCGACCCAACTCTCGGATCGTTTTTCGCCAATGTCTACGAATGGACTTCGACAGGGGGCGATCGGGGATCTTCGGGACACTCCTTGGAAGTTGGTGTTAACGCGGCATACACATTGGTTCGCTTAGTTACCCCTATGGTTTTGGGGTTCGCTTGCATCGGAGGATATGTTGCGTTTACACGCGGGAAAAACAACGGAGTTGTCAGCGAGAGAGGGGCTCTGTTCACGCTGTGTATTCCGGCTCTCGCGATCGGCCTGGTATTCCCGGGGCATACACTTGTCCACGAACATGACTTCTATTGGTTCACAGCTCCGATCGCCTGGGCCAGTGCGATCGGCATCAGCCGATTTTCCTGGGATGACCGCGAACCGAGGGTATTCATTGCGGCCGCGTCGCTTTTCGCATTCCTTGGGTATTTGTTCGTTCGAGGAAATAGGACTTGCTGGTACCATCCGGATCACACGATACTCATGCTGGTTGTGCTCTCCGCTGCAATCATCTTCTTTTTGATAACTCATCTTCTCCGGATGGCGCCCATAAAGATATGGGCCATCACGGTCGGGTTATGGACAATAGCCTCGGTCACTTATACCGCGACACTTTGGGGAGAAGAGACGCGTGTCGAGGAGGCTATCTTCGTGAAGGGACATTCGGAGATCTCCGACCGGATCGCTTCGGTCACAAGTGTGTATCCACTCGATCTATACTATGCGGAGAGATCGATCTCGCCGGTATCCAGACCTCAGGTGGAAAATGGATTCAGCCTCGATGAATGGTTTCACGACCTTCGGAGCGAGGGATTCGATTATCTCTTCTTATCATCACGAGCAGATACTGATATGGGGACGATTTCGGATCGGTTCCAACAAACCACCGGTGGCGACACTTCTCTCATTGACCTGAGAACCGGAAATTAGCGCACCACTTCGTAAAGGATCAATCTTTCTCCATCCGGCGCTACGACCTCGTGAACGAAAGAGAGCCAATTGGGAGCATCCCCGCTCTCGATTAGAGAAGAGTACTGTGGGTAGACCTTGGCTGTGGTTCGACTATCGATCGCTAAGAATTTCGATTTGCTCTGTACCGCATGAAGGCGAAGGTCATCAAGACCTCCAAGCACGAGACTCTGCGATACTCCATCCGCGTAAAATGCCACCATCGGTTTGCGTGTGAGGATACTTCTTTCTTCGGGAGGATAGTGTTCTCGAATCCATTCCCCCATCAACTTGTGCTCAACCTCTTGTCCCTGAGAACCGAGTTGGTACCGAAGCCCCCCTGGAAGACAAACAACAACTGCAAGAGTCAGAACCGTTCCCGCAAACAATCTCCCCCAATATCTCGACCCGGATAAACTTGTCAGGTCTAGTTCGCGACCCCAGTTCAACATCTTCACCGATCCCGCACCGGCGAGGAGGAGGAATGCGGGGATGAGGGGAATCACATCACGGGGTTCGCCCCCACGCATGATCATCCAAACCGGCACTGGCAGGAAAAAGGGAAGCAGGACCGCTAGCTGAGAGTACCCGTTTTTGGGAATGACGAGGAACCCAATTCCCGAAAGGAAAATAAACAGCAGTGTCACTTCCTTGGGCAGCGTCTCTTTATAGAAAGTGTAGGCGTTCCGAAGGATGTGATGGACAAACCCTCGGCTATCTCTGGTGAGAATATCGTTGATTGTGATATCGGATTCCGACCGACTTCCCAAATCCGAAAGAATTTCCTCCATTTGTCTTCCATCCTGAGAATCCGATTCCACCATCACTTTCAGCCATGCCGTGGATTCCGGGTTCAGAGTCCATTTGCCGGTATGTTGCGTATTCCATGCCATCAGAGGTTGGAGTGCGAGAACGAGAAATAGGGAGTAAACGAGAACCGATTGGATGACTTTCCTTGGGGGTGTTTCGGGATTTGCCCTAAGGAAACAGAGAAGCAGAGGAATGACCGACAGCGCGATGAGTACCGCATTCGATCTCGACCAGACCGCGAGTGAGAAGAAGAGGGCTGAAAGGAATGCATCACGCACGGCCCAAGTCCCAATCAGGGAGAGTAAGCAGTAAGTGCCGCAGAGTAGGAGGAACAGCGTTAGGGATTCAGCGAGAGCGGCGGTCGAGGAGTTGACCAGTCCGGGGTAGATTGCCGCAAAGGCCATCGCAACCAGAGGGATCGGAGGGGAATAGATACGATTGGCGAGGGCAAGGATCAGAAGGACAACCCCAATTCCCGCCAGGAAAGAAACGAAACGTGCCGCCTGCTCGCCATTTCCAATTATCTTCCAAACCACTCCGATCAAAAGCGAATAGAGCGGAGGTTTGGAAACGAGGACATGACCGCTGGAATCGATAAGACCTTCACCGCTAAAGAGGTTCACACCTGAGGAAATATAAGCGACTGAATCTGTCTGTATCGCAGTTCTTCCCGACCAGGAAACGAGGCGGAATCCTATAGCGACAATCAATAGAGCGAAGACCCAAACTCTCCATCCGGCCGATTCTAGTTGCATCGATTGGCTATGAACCGATCTCCTCCAATGGATCACTATTGGGGCAATCGTGTTTACCCCAATACTTGGGAGCGGCCCATCGTACCGCGTTGGCAATTACTTTCTGGACATTGGAATCGTGGTATATGGGAAAGGTCTCATGGCCCGGTCGGAAGTAGAATATCTTTCCAAAACCTTTCTCCCAGCAGCACCCGCTTCGGAATACTTCGCCGCCTTCGAACCAGGAGAGGAAAACGAGTTTGTCGGGAGTCGGGATGTCAAATCGTTCCCCATACATCTCCACTTGGGGAAGTTCGAAGAATTCGCCCAACCCCTCAGCAATGGGGTGCGAGGGCTCGACCACCCAAACCCTTTCTCGTTCTCCCTTGTCCCGCCATTTCAGCGAGCACTCGGTACCCAGGAGACTCCTAAAGATTTTTGAGTAGTGAGCTGAATGTAACCCAATAAAACCCATCCCTTCGAGCACCCGTGCGTGAACCTTCTTCACAATCTCGTCAGAAACCTTGTCATGCGCCTTATGTCCCCACCATATGAGGACATCGGTGGATTCGAGGATATCTTCACAGAGACCATGGTCGGGTTCATCGAGGGTCGCGGTCCGGACTTCGATGCCAGGATCAGATCCTAGGAAGGAAGCGATCGTTTGATGAATTCCTTCTGGATAGATCTTTGTTACCTCGGAATTGATTTTTTCATGGATGAACTCGTTCCAAATTGTAACGCGTATGCTTCGAGTCATGGAGGCCTCTGTCATCATGGATCGCTTGATGTAATTGGGATTCTTTTCGGCTCAGCGAAGATCGTCAAGGGATACCTCCGATTCGATCGGACGGAAATCGGGAAGATATCCAATTTCGATTTGATAGAGATTGATTATTCGGCAATCCAGGGTTGGCTTTAAACGGATACGCAGATAATCCCTCGAGGCAAATTCGCGGGGAATCCTGAAGCAGAGTTCCGCAAAAACCGGAGGGGGTTCCTGTAAATATGTTTCCATATCTCGGTCCACGGTGACCCACTCCCCGTCCCTGTGCACCTCGCACTCTATGGCATATTCTGAGCCGAAGGTGTGAACCATGGTTCGGACAAGGTGAGTCGCTCCAATCTGAGCAGGAGCCTCGAATTCGAAATAATCCCCCACAAGGATTCCACTTCCCTTGAAGTTGGGCGGCGACTCGATTTGGTGTGCGGGAACTTTCTTGCGCATTTTCTGAACCCACGTGGGTGTCTGTTCATCCCCCTTCCGACAAATCCAATAGAGCGTGGGTTTGAAAACTTCGAGGGACCCCTCCCCAAGTGGAAAGAACTCGCTGACTCGGACAGCATGGTCCGAATACGATCCGAAATCGCTAGGATCGATTTTGGACAGAACTTGGGCTTTCTCCCAATCCAATGAGGTTCCAGATTGATTCTGATCCAACCAGAGAATCGGTCGTGCCTCGTACTTGCCGACATCCACCATTAACCTTTCCGCTCCATATCCCTGGAAAGGGTTGGGGTCGAAACTGATTATGGGCCTGCCGGTATCCAACCAATCCTCCATCTCCAGATCTGTGATCTTCTGAGATGGAAATCGATCAGGGAAGTAA
>JAJDBZ010000111.1 GCA_029261095.1 Candidatus Omnitrophota bacterium
GCGATCGTTATGGCAAACGCTATATTGCATTCCAAGACGACACCTTTTCTTTGAACTTTCGGTTCCTGGAAAAATTCCTCCCGATGTACAAAGAGCAGGTGGGTCTTCCCTACCTGGCACACCTCCGGGCAGACAATATCACTCCGAAGATGGCCAAACTCCTCGGAGACACCGGCTGCAAGCGTGGAGTCATCGGACTCGAGAACGGGAACGAAGACATCCGGATTAAGATTCTCGATAAGACGGTGACCGACGAGGACATCATTCGGTGCAGCGATCTTCTGCATGAGAATGGCATCGAACTCCTCAGTCAGAACATGTTCGGAGTCCCAGGCGAGACAATTGAGACTGTGCTTTCCACCATCGAACTGAACATCCGAGCGAAAGCCGACCTGATGGTCATCCACTTCTTCCAACCCTATCCGGGCACCGATTTGGCGCGCATCTCCTCGGAGATGGGGCTTTGGGAAGGGACTGTTGACGATATCCCCGAGTCCAACCACTGGTTTGTTGTTCTGGATATGAAGGACAAGGAACTGATGACGCTTCTCGGACATCTCTCCTACTTCATGTTGGATTACCCGAAAGTCTTCAGCTATCTGAAACCTCTGATCGAAAATACGAAGACCCGTAAAATCGCGACGCCACTCCTGAAACTTTGCAAGTGGATGGACCAGAAGACCCTCTATTCGAAGGGTCGCGGTGTGGGCTCGCGTTGGCATCCGCCGAAAGCAATCATGGCCGCCCCCGAGGCGACCTCGACCAACGCGGCGAGGGATATGGAACCGGTTTATTGCCCCTCGGCTTAATCGATTCGTGTTCTCGGTGTAGACTTCAGCTATGACCTCAAGCTATATCCCGATACAGGCTCCGGAACGGAAGAGCCATCCGCGTTTGCCGAAGTGGCTTAAGAAAGAACTCCCCACCTCGCCCGAGTACCATCGAACCAAAGAACTCATTAAAGAATTGAACCTCCAGACGGTGTGCGAAGAAGCGCGCTGTCCGAATATGGGCGAGTGTTGGTCGAAGAATCTTGCAACCATCATGATCCTCGGGCCGAATTGCACTCGCACCTGCTCCTTCTGCTCGGTGCCGAAAGGTCCGACCTCGCCGGTCGATCCGGATGAACCCCGGCGAATGACCGAGGCAATCCGAAAGCTCGGTTTAAAATACCTTGTCCTGACCAGTGTGAACCGTGACGATCTCCCCGATGGAGGCGCGGGTCAATTCGCGGCCTGCATTCGGTCGCTCCGTGAAAACTTAGAGGATATCCAGGTGGAGATTCTGACACCGGATTTCCAATATTCCTTGGATGTCAGCCTGGATGCAATGGCCAATGACCTTCCCGATGTCTGGGCCCATAACATCGAGGTGGTCGATCGGTTATCGAAAAAGGCTCGGATCAAGGGAAGCCACGACGCCACTCTCACATGCCTCAAGGAAATCAAAAGTCGCTTTCCGGAAGTCCCCACCAAGTCCGGTATCATGCTCGGAATGGGAGAAACCGATGAGGAGATCGTTGAAACCCTCGATCGACTTCTCGAAGTCGGTGTCTCCCACCTCACCATGGGTCAGTATCTGCGTCCGACTCCAAAACACATGCCAGTCAAGGAATTTATCACTCCCGAGAAGTTCCAGGAATGGGACCAAGTGTGCAAGGAGATGGGATTCGAAGTGCGGGAAATTCACCCCTACGCGCGGAGCAGTTATCAGTCGTAGCCCGGGAACCCTTTCCCGGATCGGTGGCACCCATCCATCCAATGTGACGGCAACTTCCCCCCGAATTGCCTCGATCCCCGGCGAAGGAACGCGGGGCTACAATTCCCGGATTCGGACGGGGCTTGCGGGTGTTTGGTCGGTCTTGATTTCCTCTTCATTCGGATCCACCTGTCCGAAATAGAGAACGCCTGTGGGGCAGCTCTGGACACAAGCCGAACAACGGACGCATTCGGGGTCTTTCATGGGAACTCCCTTGTTGGCGAAATTCATCACATCGATGCCTTGGTGGCAGACCGAAGTGCAAACATTACAGGAGATACATTTCTTCTTTTCGGAGAGAATCCGGAATCGAGAGAATCGAGCGTAAATATGCATCAGGGCGGCAAGAGGACAGAAGAATCGGCACCAGACACGGCCGCTGAACCAGAAATAGAGACCCACTCCGATAATGCCCGCCAGGGTGATGTCAACGAAATACTTGTAGACCGTGCCATTCAAGGCATAGAAAACCCCTCCTACCGCTGGCACTCCGAGCCAACTCAGAATTCGAAGCAAAAGGAGAAAGAATGCGAATCCCAGAATGACCTGACCCGCCATATTGAGACGATTCCATTTGGGACCATGCGGCATCTTCGTCCGGTGGGTATCTCCCAACGTTTCCGCCAGCGCCCCGCACGAACAGATCCAACCGCAGTAGGCCCCTTTCCCCCAATAGTAAATCATTGCTGGAATGAGAACGAACGTTTGAATAAACGAAACTGTGAGCCAACCCCACAAGGGTTCATTGGAGAAGACATTGTGTATGAACAAAGGCCAAGCCAGGATGAAACCGGAAGCCCGCCAATATTCACGGCCATGTGGGTCATAATCGACGGCGGGAAAAAAAGTGTCGGCAAATCCTTGATGCAGGAGTTGGTTGTGCCCCATCCAGGGAAACACAATGTATGGAAGGAAGAAAAGTGGAATGACTTGGATGAGAATGAGCGCGATAGTTTGCTTGGTGATGTAGGGAGTCTTTCTTCTTTGGATGCGGAATACTCCGAAAACGGTGACAATCAAGGCATAAGCGAGGCCATAATAAAAGGCGGGTTGAGTCATGGAGGTGGCGATTGTCCCGAGGATGGTCTGCGGACGTTCTATCAAGTTCGCGAATAAGTCGTTGAGGTTAAACGGGAACCAAGTTCGATCAACCCAAAGGTTGCTGATGGGATTGCCACCGCTTTTCCAAAGGTACATCCAAACACAAAATAAGAGGAAGGCCGACATCGCCGCATAGTTTTTCGGGCCCCATTCTCCCTGGATCCGAACTCCCGATCGGCGAAAAAAATCGAGCGGGGGTTCGCGTCCAATCATGCTGAACACGACATCATTCTGAATGGTTTCCGACTCGCCCTCTCCGCTTTTCAGAACGATGGAGTCCTCATTAATCTCCTCCAAGGTGGTCGCCATCTTCAGAATGAGTGACCCACCTTCGCCCTTCGATTGAATAAATTGGCCCGCTGCCGTGGTAACTCGCTCCGAAGAGGGGTTCTCTACACTGACCTCCGCTCGCGGATTCTCGGCAAGAGCCAGGGTCTTCTCGACATTCTCGGGTTTGGGTCGCGAGAATTCTTTTTTCCGGTAAGAGAGAGTGACTTCAGCACCACACTTGGCCAGCGCGATGGCAGTTTCCATCGCACTATCGCCACCACCCACGACTAAGGCCTTCTTATCACAGTAGTCTTTTGGGTCATGGAGACGATTGTAGACTTTGTCCAGATCCTCTCCTTGAACATCTAGGCTCCGGTGGTTGCCACTCCTTCCAAGGGCCGCCACAACAGTCTTCCCCGTGATGGGTTCCTTATCACTCAGAATGACTTTGAGATGATTCCCTTCCCGCTCCACTCTCTCGGCGTGGGCCTCAGTGGATACAATTCCGTGTGCTTGGATCTGAGATTGCAATTCCTCAATGAGGGCTTCCTTGATTTCGGCGCTGACTTGGAGATCTCCCTTTGGAGTCATCTCTTTGGGATACGTGTAGATCGGTTTGCCCTTGGGAAAATTAATCAGAGTGGAAAGAGGGATCCCGGATTCAAGAAGGCAGTAGGTGAGTCCCAGTTTCTTCGCTTCGACGGCTGCCGCGAAACCGCTGACACCGGCTCCTATAATGATGACATCATAGGCTTGCGATTTCTCATCCCCCTCCCGCGGAGCGGGTAAGGACTTGGATAGGTGTTGGATGGTCCGAGTTCCCGAATCGAGTGAGAATTTGAGGAGGGGAATACCGGTAAGGTCGCCGCATACATACAGACCTGGGATATTCGTTTCACCCGATTCACCGACTACCGGGAGTTTTTCGACCTGACCCGCCGGCCATCGAGTGTGAAGCCAGCGGGTATATTTTTTCAGGGAACGATTCATCGAGAAATCCGATCGAAATGGAAGTTCGAAAGTAGCATACACGTGACTGTGCAGATTGTAGCTCTGTCCAAGAAGGAACGCCTTGGCCAAAGGGAGAGTTACGCACGCAATTGGAACTCTTTCAAACGACTCGGAAACTGCTATCGTTTGAAACAATCATTCACGTTCGATTGCGAGGGTTTATCATATGTCCCAAACATTGTCAGCCGATTTGAAATCACTTTTAGGGAGTATCGTTGACGACAGCAACAATACCCTGGAATGGGCCTCCTCCGATTTCGGACGTCTGATGGAAAAACGCCCGAAAGTGGTGGTCAAACCCCACTCATCCGAAGAAGTATCGACCATTCTGAAATATGCGAATGACCAAGATGTCCCCGTGTCCACGCGTGGTGAGGCGCATTCACAGACAGGGCAATCATTAGTGGAGGGTGGGATCGTTCTGTCGAGCCGAGGCATGGACAAGATTCTCCATATCGATGAAGACAATCTGACAGCCGATGTTCAATCGGGTGTGGTCTGGGGAGATCTGGTCAAAGAGGCCGATGCACTCGGACTAGTCCCGAGAGTGTTAACCAACAATTTGGGAGTCACTGTGGGTGGGACGCTGTCGATGGCAGGTTTGGGGGTCGCCTCATTCCGCTATGGCGCCCAGGGCGACAATGTACTGGAGTTGGAAGTAGTCACCCCAACGGGGGACATCGTGGTCTGTTCACCCGAGGAGAATCAAGAGTTGTTTGATCTCGCGCGTTCGGGTCTCGGCCAGTTCGGGGTCATCACCCGCGCCAAGATTCCCCTTCGCAAGAGAGCGAATGAAAACCGAACCTACATCCTCCTTTATGATGACCTGCGCGGGGTGATGGCGGATTCGAAAACGATCATGGGCGACGGTCGTTTCGATTTCATAGAATCCTGGTGCACTCCTCTCCCTGTGGGATTAAAGACAGATGATGGGAGACGCCGTGTGTTCGGCGAATGGTTCTATCCATTGCACGTAACGAAGGAGTTCGTGGATGGCAAACCGCCTCGAGACGATGAAATCTTGGAAGGTCTATCTCCTTATCGGATGTGTCATGCTGAAAACCGATCGGCGTCCGATTTCGCATTTAGGCTGGAACCGGTATTCGAACTCTGGAAACGCGGCCCTTACTGGGGATCAACTCATCCTTGGATGGAAGTTGTCCTCCCTTGGGATATGACCTTTTTCTACATCGATACGGTGCTGAAGAAGCTTCCCCCGCCGATGCTCGGTGGAGGTCACATTCTTCTCTGGCCTTGCACGGGGACGACTTCTAACATCCCTCTTTTCATGAGACCGAAAGGGGAATTCCTTATGGGGTTTGGAATTCTTCCCGGCATTCCCAAAGATTATGTGGAACCTGTGCTTGAAGCATTGGACAAAGCGAGCGATGCGGTAAATATGGCCAACGGCAAGAGATATCTTTCCGGTTACATCAATTTCACCCATGAGAAATGGAAACAGCATTTCGGCGAGAAATGGGAAACCGTCGCTTCCGCGAAGAAGAAGTACGACCCGAAAGGTTTATTGAATCCAGGGTTCATCCTGTACGAGTAACAGACTTCTTATGACCATTAAATGTGAAAATCCCCCGATCCTAGATGGACCGGGGGATTTTCTTTATGTGATTCTCCCAACAGTTGGGTTAGGGTTTTTAGTGGCAAGAGCGCTTTCTGTGGCGAAGACGAACATGCACGTGCGGTTTGTGATGGCCGCCATCATGAACGACAACCACCGGGCGGATCAAGTAACGGTTTAGGGCGTCGATGTCGATCGGGCGAAGACCGGGAAGTTTGCTGGCCTGCTTGAGGATGGTCCGTCCTTCGGCGTTCTGGATGTTGTGGTAAACCATCACTCCATACTCGACTGCAATAGGACCGTCGAGAGGGAAGAGGCCAAGATACTCTTCGTAGGCGAGTTCGGCTCCGAAGAAATTCCCATTAGCGGCCATGGTGCGGGCCCTCAAGAGGACTGGGTGGATATCGACCGGCGGACCGGGTTCGGCGGGCGCGCCAATCACCGCCGGAGGAATGGCTGGACCGTTCGGGGCTATAACATTCACTGTATCCTGAACCTGGGCCGCCACCCCGATATCGTTATTAACCAACGCAGGGTTCGGCGGAGTTGGATTCAATTGGTTTGGCTGAGTCATCTGGGGTTTGGCTGGAGTAGTTTGAGGCTGGGGTGTTTGGGGGGCATCCGTGGTAGCGGGATTCTCCGGTTTAAAGGGCTCAGTCATGGTCGTGGCCTTCATGGCAACCCGGTCTATGTCGAGAAGTTGTCCGGGGGTGAGAGTGATGGCTTCTTCGAAGAGACGCATATCACCGAGGTCAGGGATTTCCATGACTAGGCCGGCATAATTCCTCGCCGGGGCCTCGAGGAAAAACTCGCCGCGGGCGTTAGTGAGCGCTTCGACTTGGAACCCGATAAGGCGAACCTGAATGTTGGCCATAGGTTCGCGGGACTGGTCATCGACGATCATGCCTTTGAGGATTCCAAAGGGTTCATTCTGAACCTGATTGGCTGGTTCCTGGGCAAATGTCGCGGGAACAATAAAGAGTGTTGCAATGAAGATGGGAAGTGTTTTAAGGTTTATAAAGCGGGCTGTTTTTTTCATGATCAAATCCTCCTTGGATTCTAAGTTTCGTTTGATTTGGGAATTCTCATTCCCCTCGATTGAGTCAACGAAACGGATCGAAGGATTT
>JAJDBZ010000112.1 GCA_029261095.1 Candidatus Omnitrophota bacterium
CGTTTTTCACTTTAATCCTTCTACTCGAAATCTGGGGAGCGTCCACGAACCAGAGTGTGCAGTTTGCTTATTGGGGACACGAAACGATTCGGGTCGAGAATGCACGATTTGTGGGACGATGGTTGGTGGTACCGCCGGTCTTGGCGTATCTCTTCTGGATTTACATCGCGACTCGTAAGAAAAAATGGTGGCTGAGAATATTGATCGGGAAGGAGCAATCGCTTTGAGATATTGAACCATCATGTCCCACTTCCAGTTTCCAATCCTTCAACGAGAGATTCAGGGTGTGCTTCGGCGAAAGCTCACGTTCTTTTTCGCCTTCGTCTTTTATTTGGTTCTGAGTCTGACCGCAATCACCTTTTTCAACAACTTGGAATCTTCCTTCGCGAATCGTGGAAACCTTGGGCGTGGCCTTTTCATATATGTGATTTTTTTGGGATATCCCTGTCTCGGACTCTATGCAGCTTTTTACTCTGCATCGATTCTTGTGGGCGAACGCGAGAAGAAAACTCTGGATATTCTGCTGACATCACCCATCCGTGGTTACAGCGTCATCCTCCAAAAATCCTTGGCGCCGATCCTCTCCGCATGGCTCTTAGTGTTCGGGTTGATGCCGATTGTTTCTTTGACCTTCATGCTGGGGGGAGTTTCCCCGACGGAGTTCCTTCACCAATTCGTGTCACTATCTGTCTGGATCTTGACCTGCGTGATGATTGGAATGGCGGTTTCGGTAAAAGCGAAATCCTCGGCCAAGGCGATCGGTCTGACCTTGGGTCTGATCACGTCTCTAGTGGCCATACCGATTGGGGGATACATCCTGTTAATAACCGGTTTCTTCGGTCAGGAAACGAACAACCCTATGGTTTTGGCGATTGCGCCACTTTTCTGGATTTCTCCCTGGGGTAATGGTTTCTTGTCCACGCTAGACCCCTCCTATTCCGGGCTGCTGATGCTCCCAAACCGATATTTTTCACCGCCTGGGATGATCAACTGGTTGTTGAATTTCCTCTTACAACTTCTCCTTCTCATGCGGCTTTCGAGAACTTGGAACAGAGCCATGGAAGTCCAAGTCAAAACCCCATTGTCGACGAGGCTTAAGCGATACCCTCTCTTTCGTGTACTATTGCAGCCCCTTCTCGAGCGGAAGCGAAAGGAATTTCGTTCGGGCCACCAGGCTCTATTCGATCATCAGGGTCGGACCCTGTTCACCCGAACGACTCGACGAATTCTGGATCTCCTCAGCGAGGGGTTTCTCATTATTTCCACAGGTTTTCTTCTGGTGTTTGTCACGATGCGCGATGGGGGACCTATTTATGGTCTCTTCTTTTTTAATACCACCATCGTGGGGCTCTTTTGTTTAGGAGTCGCCATGACATCATTTGCACGGGAGCGAGATAGAGACACCTCCACACTCCTTTTGACGACACCTCATACACCACATCGGATCTTTCTCGAAAAATGGAAGTACTATCTTTCTTTTACTGGGAAGATGTTGATTCCTGCCTGGGGGTTTCCCTTTCTACTTTGGGTGCTCTACACCCAGGGACTCTACAATGCATGGCAAAGCTGGGAGTTATTTCGCATCGCGTGGAGGGTGGCCGCTTTCATTCCTCTGGTGACACTCCTTGCGGTTTACGGTGGACTCGTCTCTCGAAGTGGACTCACACCAGTCATCCTGGGAGGCATTCTCCTTAGTGTCGGAGGAACGCTTCTCTTCATTGTTGGGTCCATGTGGCTCGGACAAAGGAGTGTCCCCTATCCCATGCCCATCCATTTGCTCTCTATCACCGTTATCTTTCATGTCCTTCCGCTTTTTTTCATTCTGTTGATGGGTCTACTCCTGATACGAGGGTTCGATAAGAACGTCAAACTCTCCAAGCACTCAAAAAGGTTCCTGACCATTATGGGAGTGGACCTTATCATTCTCTTTTTCTTGTACATCCTGATTGCTTCCGAGAAAAACCTCGGTTGGGTGAACAGTGAAATACGGTGGGTAACCGTCCCATTGGCATTCGCGACTATCCTACTCTGCTACATGATGAACAAACCGGAGCAGTGGTGGGTAAATCACCTGGTTCGGGGGAGCTGACAACATACCTTCAAGGCGGGTTGGGGATCTATTTCGATGGGACGGCGGCTCGAACCCTCTCCACTTTGGCGCCCAATCCCAAAAATTTTTGCTCGATCTTTTCGTAGCCTCGATCCAGGTGATAGACACGGAGAACCTCGGTCTTGCCCTCGGCGACGAGGCCCGCGATCAGAAGAGCGGCGGAGGCTCGGAGGTCGCTGGCCATCACCGGAGAACCGGAAAGGGATTTAACCCCTCGGATGATGGCCGAGTTGCCCTCGACACGGATGTCGGCGCCCATGCGACTGAGTTCAGAAACATGCATGAACCGGTTCTCGAAAATGGTCTCTTTGACAATCGATGTCCCTTCCGCAAGACAAAGGAGAGCCATCATTTGAGCTTGAAGATCGGTTGGAAATCCGGGATAAGGCAGCGTGACGATCTCGCTAACCGGTTGGATCGGTCCGGGTCGGGAAACAGTGATCTTGTCGAGACCTCCATCCGGTTCGACATTTACCTCGCAACCGGTGTTTCGTAGATCGGCCAAGAAGGCGGTCAGATCTTTCTCCCTACAATGGGTCGCCTGAACGGTTCCGCCGGTGAGTGCGGCCGCAGCCAGGTAAGTTCCCGCTTCGATTCTGTCTGGAATGATAGAATAAGAATCGACCGAGAGGTTATCCACTCCCTGGATCTGAATAGTCGAGGTTCCCTGGCCCTCGATCTTCGCGCCTGCGGCAACCAGGAAATCCGCGAGGTCGGTCACCTCAGGCTCTCGCGCGGCGTTTTCAATTACCGATTCTCCGGGCGCGCGAGCGGCTGCGCAAATCGCGTTTTCTGTCGCCCCGACACTGGGGAACTCGAGATGGACTCGTCCACCTCGCATGGCGGACCCATCCGCTACCACATAACCATGTTCGACTTCGAGTTCGATGTTTAAATCTTCGAGGGCTTTCAGGTGAATGTTGACCGGCCTTGCCCCGATGGCGCAACCGCCTGGCATGGAGACTTTCGCTTCACGGTATTTGCCGACAAGCGGCCCGAGGACAAAGAAGGACGCGCGCATTTTCCGAACGAGGTCGTAAGGGGCTTCCAACCAACGGACACGGCTGGGATCGATCTCAAGAGTGCCCTCATCTCGTTCGTAACGAGTCTCCATTCCCATACTGCATAGCAACCTTTCCATGGCGGAGATGTCGGCGAGGTTGGGAATGTTCTGAAGTGTAACGGGCGAATCACATAATAGAGATGCCGCAATAATCGGAAGCGCTGCGTTTTTGGCCCCGCTAATTCGTACTTCCCCAGAAAGCGGCGGGCTTTTTTCAACAAGTATGGAATCCATTTGCTCGAGTGTTCCTCCCCTGAATCGAAAGAAGGATAGGACGTGCTCAGGATAGATTCAACTTAAGGGGGAAACACGACTTGAAGAAAAGCGGAAGTGGTGGAGAAACCCCACCCCCTAACCCCCTCCCCGCTGTGCGGGGAGGGGGAACAGGATTAGATCTAACTGGTCAGGATCTGATCAATTCTTGTCAGTTCCTCTTTCGTAATATCAAGGTTCTTCAATGCTCCCAGGTTGTCCTCGATCTGCTCCCAGCGGCTGGCGCCGATGAGGGCTGAGGTGACCTTGCCGCCGCGGAGGACCCAGGCTAGCGCGAGTTGGGGAAGTGTTTGTCCACGCTCTTTTGCGATATTGTTGAGCGATTTGGCTCTGTTCACATTCTCTTTGGTGACCTGCTCGAGGTTGAGAAACCCGTGGGGGTTCGCGGCGCGGGAATCCTCGGGAATGCGGTCGAAGTATTTTGAAGTCAGCAATCCCTGGGCGAGAGGGCAGAAGGCAATGGACCCAATTCCCTCTTCTTCGAGAAGATCCTGCAGGCCATCCTCGATCCACCGGTCGAACATCGAATATTTCGGTTGATGAATCAGGCAGGGGGTTCCTAAATCACGAAGAACTTTCGACGCGATCTTCGTTTGCTTGGCCGAGTAGGAGGAGATTCCCACATAGAGGGCTTTTCCCTGGCGAACGGCATAGTCGAGGGCAGCCATAGTCTCCTCGATAGGTGTATCGGGGTCGGGACGATGGGAGTAAAAAATGTCCACATACTCGAGTCCCATTCGCTTCAGACTTTGGTCCAGACTCGCGATCAGGTATTTCCGAGATCCCCATTCGCCATAAGGCCCGGGCCACATCAGATATCCGGCTTTGGTGGAGATGATGAGTTCATCGCGGTAGGCGGCGAGGCCCTGTTTCATCATCCGCCCAAAGTTTTCCTCGGCGGATCCGGGTGGGGGACCGTAATTGTTGGCCAGATCGAAGTGGTTGATGCCGGCATCGAACGATTTGAGTACCATCTCGCGTCCATTTTCGAAGGCATCGACTCCACCGAAGTTGTGCCAGAGTCCGAGGGAGATGGCTGGGAGTTGAATCCCACTGTCTCCGCAACGGTTGTAGGTCATGGTTTCATAACGATGATCCGAAGCGCGGTAAGTCATGGTGAAGGAATGTCTCCAATCTTGTCAGTTTCGACCATCAACCAGAGGGTGATCAGGATCAGGCTCCCAAACCCGATCAACTCCTGCGAGAAAGAGAGGGAGGGAACGATGGCCAACTGGAGGATGCCTGAAAGTGTCCATACGGTGAAGATGTCTTTGGACCAGGGTTGAAACCTGAATAACCAAAAGGTCCAGACAGCAAACAGGAGAATCTGTAAAACGAAGAGCCAAACGGAGTGACTGGCGACCTCTCCGATGGAAAGGGTGGCGAGGGTTTGTAAGAGTGCGATGCCGAGAATAGCGATCAAGAGATAACCTCTCTTAGCGCCTTGCGGGTAACCCAGAAGGAATAGCACCGAGACGACAACGAAAGTCAATCCGGGGAAGAGGGAGATTATAAGGCCGAGTCGTGTTAGGGTGTAAAGGAAGAAAATGCCAATTGACAAGATTGCTAAGAACCGGATGGAACATGGGTGGCTTGTAAAGAAATCGGTTGGATTCATATCTTTATGAAACTTCCCCTTT
>JAJDBZ010000113.1 GCA_029261095.1 Candidatus Omnitrophota bacterium
GATAAATGGAAGCAATGGCCATGAACAGAAAGAGAAACCAGCGGAAAACCTGTTTCAAGAGAATCCCTTGCCTTGGGGGATCGGAGACACGGTAGAGCGCCACATAATGGGCAGTGATCGGAGCTGCACACCCATTCAGAAACCCAAGCAAGAAGAGTTGGAGCGACAGGTAGTATTGAAACCATCCATGAGCCTCGGGCCCCAATAGAGCGGGGAAGAGCAGAAGGCCAACGAGGGAGAGGACCAGAGTGACTCCTCTGCCAAGAAACATGGTGACTGTGCCTCTGCCGATAGAGGGTGAAGAAGGTGGGGGTGGGGAAGCGAGCGCATCGGGAGAATCCCCGGAGGTCATGTCGTTTCCAGAAAAGGAGTCGGTGCGTCCGGCGCGTAAAGATTGCGTGCCGCTTGGGTTAAATCTTCTTGGCGGATGAGTGTCTCTCCCACAAGAACGGCATCGACCCCGATGTCTCTCATCAACTCGATATCCGCCCAACAACGGATTCCGCTTTCCGCAACCAGAGTGGTCCCTTCGGGTGCGAGAGGTATGAGGTTGAAGGAAGCCTGTAAATCGACTTCAAAGGTACGAAGGTCCCGATTGTTGATCCCAATGAACTTCGACCCACAATCGATGACCCGTTTAATCTCCACTTCATCATGAACTTCGCATAATGCATCGAGATGAAGTTTACCGGCAAGATTCAAAAACTCTTTCATCTGTTCATCCGACAAGAGGGCTGCAATGAGGAGGATGGCATCGGCGCCCAGTAGCCTCGATTCCGGAATCTGATGAGGAGACACAATGAAATCTTTCCTTAAAATCGGTTGGGCCACAGCCTCTCGCACATCTTGAAGGTATTCCGGACGCCCTTGGAAATGGTTCGATTCGGTCAAGACTGATAATGCGGCCGCTCCCCCTCTCACATAAGCACGCGCGATTTCGGTCGGGACAAATTCCTCCCGAAACACTCCTTTGGAAGGGGAGGCCTTTTTGAGTTCGGCAATCAAACTCACTCGCTCCGGTTTTCTAAGGCAAGCGCGGAACCCGCGAGTCCGGGGACCTTTCGATGCCTTTTCCATGAGGGTATCGAGAGGCTCGGAGTTTTCGAGAGATTCGATTTCCGCGCGTTTGTCTTCCACTATCTTCTGGAGAATGGATGGCGCTTCCGATGACAAAGAGATCATTATTTTTGGGTCCTTAATCGGTACAAGAGTCTACCGATTGCGTGGATCAAAAACCCTATTAAGAAGAGTGTCAACCCAAAAGGGACGGGCTGAAGCGGGTCGGAAACCCACCAGGCAAAACCGAGAAGAATGAGTACGACGCCAACATGTTCGATTCCGCGCGGGTGGAACCGAATCAACAGAGAGAGTCCCACCCACAACATCGAGGCGAGAACCAATCTCCACAGTATATATCCGGATACAAATTGCCCGAGCAAAAACACCGACCAGACCTCTCAATTCCAAGCCCCAAATAAGGACTTCAAATTTTACTTCTAGTATACCAAAATAATATAGAGATTTCGATCATTTATTTCTCATCGGATGGATTCTTCTGGAGTTGGAAGTCATGTGATTGAGTAGAGAGCAGGACTTATTTCGAACATCCTTCGGGCTAGAAGTCATAGGTTGTCCCTCTCCCTCTTAAAAAATCCAGGTTTTCGTAGATCGAACAATTCAAACACTCATAAACAGCTGCTCTGCTCACTCTTCCGCTTCAAGGGCTGCCTTGATTTCGAGCAATTCTTTCTTCCGTTCTTTGCTCACAGTGGGGTACTTCGGGTTGAGTTGTTCAAGGGTCCGGCAAATCGCCTCGGACACCGCGAGACGTGCGAACCATTTACGGTCGGCGGGAATGACATACCAAGGAGCCCATGGGGTGCTGGTGTTCGATAGCATGGCTTCAAAAGCTTTTTGGTAATTGTTCCAGAGGTCCCGTTCTTTGTGGTCGGCGATCGAGAACTTCCAATTCTTATCCGGTTCGTTTATCCGATCAAGAAACCGCTCGCGTTGCTCCTCTTTCGAGAGGTTCAAAAAGAATTTCAGAATGACCGTCCCGTTATCTGACAAACGCTTTTCAAACTGGTTGATCTCCTCATATCGCCGTTTCCAGATGTTCTTCATGTTGGTCTCTGCGGGGAGCTTTTGTGATTTGAGAAACTCCGGATGGACTCGGACCACCAAAACCTCCTCATAGTGTGAACGGTTAAAAATACCGATCATCCCCCTGGCGGGCAGGGCTTTCGTGATCCGCCAAAGATAATCGTGATCGAGTTCTTCCGCTGAGGGGGCTTTGAAGCTGGTTACCTTGCACCCCTGCGGGTTCACACCGGACAGGACGTGCCGAATCGTACCATCTTTCCCCGCCGCATCGATGGCTTGAAAGATAATGAGCACAGCATGGGTGTCTTGGGCATACAGTCTCCTCTGAAGCTCGGAAAGGCGTTCTGAATTTTCCGCGACATATTGTTTCGCACCAGATTTGTCCTTGATGCCACCGGTAAACTTTGGATCGAAATCTTTCTTCAAGGAAATATCGTCTCCAGGGGGAGCCAGAATCTTAGAGATGGGAATCTCAACAGTTGAACCGGTATCGAGCTCGACCCGCAGGTCATCATTCAGGCTGGAGTGTTTCCCCATGTGTCCACCTCACTTTCGGGAGAATTTTAACCACAATTAGGAATAAGGGATGAGGGGGTCCGATAAAAAACTGAGATCTCATTTGTCGCGTGTCGTTTCCAATGGGTCTTAGCAATGTGAGAACAAGTAATCAAAGAATGGAGGCAACAATGGGAGTCGTGCTCCTGCCACGCGGTTCAGGAATTGACCGCACAGCGGCCAGAACCGTGGATTTTCAGTGGAGTAGAAGAGTGGGATCACCCTCAAGGACTCCGCGAGGGCCTAAACAGGTCCGGTTTTTCAGGTTCGCACAGACTCTAACGGTTGGGGACTATGCGCATCCAGTTCTCCAAGACCGCAAGCAAGTCTTCTGCATCCATGAAACCCGATCAGGTTCCGACAATGGCTAGTGCGAGATTTCATCGCGACCTGAAGCGGGTCCTGTGGTAGGGTCCACGCAAGTAGGAAGTAAAAGCCCGAAACCAAATGGCGTACAGGTCATGGGCCCGCTCCGATGGAATTCATGAGGTGACGACGTCGCTTGGTTTGATCTCAGTTTGTTCCAATTGAATTTTGAATACCAAAACGAGGTGGGACATGAGTCAATGGCACTGCGCACTGGAGTTGGATGACAAGCGAAACATCGTTGCGGGAAGCGAAGAGAACTTGGCAGACGCTATCCGGCGGGGAGCGGACCTGCGCATCTATACGGAATTTTCTCACAACGAACACATCGACGTGACCTCCGACCGAGCGGAACTGATTCAGGAAGTGGCAGAGTTTGGTGTGACCTATCTGATCGAGGATTCATGGGTTGCGGGAATCATGAGCCAGCGACAGCCCATTGAATTGCCCTCCGGATTTGGACCTCGCCCCTCCATGTCATTCTTCCTTTACAACCAGAACGGGCGACAGGCCATCGCCCGACCCTTCCTCGATGGAGTCCAACCTGCCGACAAGCCCGGTCCCTCTTCATCCGCACCGCCGCCCGGGATGTCGAAATACCATCTGGAGGACAGTTGGGACGAGGGCACGAATGCACCCTGCAGTAATTTTGTATACGATTTCGAGACCTTCCGATACAACGTACGCGACATGTGGACCGAGGTTCTTTCCCATGATGAGACAGGCAAGGTGCTCTCGGGATCCCTTGATGCCCTTCATGCGGCCTTTGAAAACGGGTGCGCAGTCAAAGCCGGTGTGCGGGGACTCTGCGATGGTATGGAAAACAGAGCAGGGAAGACACACGAGGTCTTCGTGAATGTTGGCTCTTGTTACTACTACACAGAAGAAAAGTTATTCATCGGCGGCTCACACCCACTTGTTCGTGTCAAACCTCGCGTTCCATTGCGCTACGAAAGCCTGGGATGGGACTTCGGCTGGCTCATGCTTCGTACTGATGGTCACACCGTCTACCGCCGCTGCCACCCACACACCCTCGTCTTCAACGATATTGAAAGCCAATACGCCATCCGCTGGTTCGTTGACTGATCGATAATCCGGTTCTTGAATTGCTCTACTCTCCTCCTTCATCCTCATGCCACTGATCCTGAAAGAGAACCAAATCTACCCCGTTTACAAATCCATCCGAATTCATGTCTGCTCGCTTCAGCACGAATTCGTAGCAGCCCATATCGTACGCAGTCTCCCCTTCATGCCCTCGGCCAACAACATCGATCGGGCGCGGATTGCCGTCAAGGTCAGTAAAGACTTCCACCTTCGTTCCCGCATCAATGCACGGGGAATTCGGAAGGAGGCGGTAATCGCCATTTTCGGGATCGACGAAGAGAGGATCCGTATCAATATTGCCCTCCTCGCCACTTCTCTCTGGAACGTTACTAAAACTAACCGCAGATGCCACACCAACACTACCGCCGCGAATTATGCTATTTACTATTGTTACTCCAGAGGCAAAGATATCATTACTCTCGCTTGAGGTGGAACCATTAAAAAGACCAAACGTGCAGTTCTCGAACATGCTTATCCCGCCACCACGGTATGCAGGCCCCGAGTTCCGGTCAAAAAGGCAATTCGAAAGAAGGTTGTTGCAACCGATAATTTCAAAAGCAGAGAACACAGCACCGCCGTTGTGAGCGAGGTTATCTAGGAACAGGCAATTCTCTATTGTCAAATTCGAATCAATACAGAAAATCGCACCTCCAGACGCACCGTCTGGAATCCCAGGTCCGCCGCGGTGCCCGTTGTGGTGGAAACAACAATTCCGAATAGTCATCGTGATTTTCCGGCAACTCATTCCTGAACCACCGTCATCGACTAGGTTGAAATCCCGCTGGCCATTCGTGATCGTTAACCCATTAAGGGTAGTCTGGTCAGATCCCACCACCACTCGGTCATTGAGCCCGGTGGCGTCGAGGATTGTTTCATTGGCAACGAAATCGCGCAAATGGAACTCATCCGTCGCCTCGGTGCCCGCAAAGCCGCCGTACATCGAGACTTCGTCTTTCATGACCAGAGACTCGTTGTATCGCCACGAAGCAACCCATATGTCATCCCCCGATATGGCAGCATCTATGGCGGCACCAACCGTAGAGAAAGCTCCCTCCCAAGTCATTGGGTCAGTGCCATCCCCTTCCTTGGAAACGTGGATCGTAGCGCCAAACGTCGGATGGATGACGATAGTCCAGGGAAGAACCCAATACAGGATAAGACTACGGAGCCGAGAAATCATTTGACTGTGCCGTCCTTCCTTCTGTTTTGGGACATTCAGGGTCCGTTCCTAATGGGAAAAGAATCTTAAGACCCTTTTCGAAAGATGTGGATGCGGAGATGGCGGTCGCCTTACCGTTTTCTCCTGTCAGGAGAGTATCTTTTTTACCACATGCGCTTTTTCGACCCCGGTGAGTTTCTGATCCAGGCCTTGGTAGGGGAAGATCAATTTGTTGTGGTCGATTCCGAGCTGGTGCATCATCGTGGCGTGTAGATCGCGGACATGGACGGGGTTCTTCGCGATGTTGTAGCAAAACTCGTCGGTCTCGCCATAACTGATTCCACCCTTGATACCGCCTCCGGCCATCCATGTGGTGAAACAGAGCGGATGGTGGTCGCGGCCGTAATCGAATCGGTCTTCCTCTTTCATCCCTTGCGCATAAGTCGTTCTGCCGAATTCGCCGGCGAACACCACGAGCGTATCGTCGAGCAGACCTCGTTGTTTCAGATCTTTGAGCAGTCCCGCGATGGGCTGGTCCACATCCTGGGTCTGGCCTTTCAGGTTGTCGGGCAGTTGAGCGTGATGGTCCCAACCCCGATGGAAGAGTTGAACGAAGCGCACATCGCGTTCCGCCATGCGCCGGGCCAGGAGGCAATTCCTTGCGAAAGATCCCACCTCTTCCACCTCCGGACCGTACAGGTCCAGTGTGGCCTTGCTTTCTTTGCTGAGGTCCGTGAGTTCGGGGACGGACATCTGCATGCGAAAAGCCATTTCCTGCTGAGCGATGGAAGTTTGTATCTCGGGATCGCCCGTGACTATCTCTTGCTCGGCGTTCACTTTCGCGACGAAGTCCAACATTTTTCGGCGGGATTTCCGATCGACACCCGCGGGATTGGAAAGGAAAAGGACCGGATCACCGACCGACTGAAAGGCGACGCCCTGGTGTTGGGTCGGAAGAAAGCCGGTTCCCCAAAGGCGACTATAAAGCGCCTGCACATTGACTTTTCCGGACCAGAACGCCGAGGTCAAAACAACAAAATCCGGCAGGTCTTTGTTCAATGTTCCCAGACCGTAACTGAGCCAAGCCCCCATGCTCGCTTTTCCGGGCATTTCCGAGCCCGTGCAGAAAAAAGTCTTCGCGGGGTCATGATTGATCGCGGAGGTATAAGTGGATTTGATCAGGCAGAGGTCGTCGGCCACCGTGGAGAGGTGAGGCAGGAGTTCGCTCATGACCAAACCGCTCTTCCCCTGCGGCGCGAACTTGAAGACCGAGGCGCAGACAACCTGCTCCTTGCCTCTCGTCATCGTGGTGACCCGCTGCCCCTTGCTGATCTCCTTCGGAAGAGGTTGTCCGTGACGCGATTCCAAATCCGGTTTCGGGTCGAAAAGGTCGAGCTGACTGGGCCCTCCCGCCATGAACAAGAAAATGACGCGCTTGGCTTTAGAAGGAATTTGGAAGTCCGGTTCAGAACTCGCTTGCAGGGGTTGAGCCATACTGTTTAAAGCGACAGCACCAAGCCCCATGCTGGCGTTCTTGATAAACTGGCGACGGTTCAGTGTATCGCAGAATTGTTGGAACGAATCTTTCATCGTCTTCTCACCTTCTTACTTTTGCAATTTCGAGATTAAACAGACTGTGTGTCAGCATTGTCCATGCAGCGAGTTCCGCTCGCTCGCTTAATTCAGATCCATCGAGTTCTGGTGTGAGAGACTCCGCAAGCTCCGGATCATTCTCGTACAGATCCACAAACTCGGACAATGTTTCTTTCATGAGTTTCAGGCGATCCGGTTTGGGGCGATGAGAGGTAATCTTTTCGTAAATGGAACTCAACCCGCTTTCAGCCTCTTTCGTTTCCGCCAAGGTCGCTTTCGCACAGGCTCTTGCCGCAGAAAAATACTCCTGCTCGTTCATCAGTAAGAGCGCTTGCAACGGTGTGTTCGTGCGCTCACGCCTGGCCACACAGTATTCTCTGGAAGGGGCGTTCATGATGGTCATTTGCGGCGGAGGGATCGCGCGCCTCCAATGTGTATAAAGGCTTCGGCGGTAAATATTTTCATCCTCGTCGGCGACATAGGTCATTGGCTCGGCCATGCTCACCATTTCCCATAACCCGGGAGGTTGAGGCGGTTTCACACTCTTACCATACATCGTAGGATTGAACTGACCGCTGACAACCAATATCTGGTCGCGGATCATTTCAGCGTCCATCCGGTAACGGGAACCCCGCGCCAGAAGGCGGTTCCTGGGATCGTTCCGGTAGGCTTCCGGTTCTGCGTCGGAACTCTGTTTGTAAGTGTTCGAGAGCACAATCCTGCGCACCAGTTTTTTGACATCCCATCCGGATGCGATAAATTCTACCGCCAAGTCGTCCAACAATGCGGGATGGCTGGGCCATTCTCCTTGCGCCCCGAAGTCTTCCGAGGTCTTCACCAGACCAACTCCAAAGAATTGCTGCCAGATACGATTCACCGTCACACGAGCGGTCAGAGGATGGTTGGGAGCGACGAGCCATTCCGCCAGGTCCATCCGCGTGTACATACCGTCTTTTTCTTTCATCGGAGGGAGGAACGCCGGGGTGTTGCGCTCGACCTCTTCCCCGGGAGCGTCATAGGCGCCTCGATCCAGCACCGTGGCGGGTCGTGGCGGGTCCTTCTCGCTCATGACCATGGCGCCGGGGATGTCTTTCAGGAATGAATTCCTTTCCGCTTCGATCGCTTCGATCTTCCTTGCCAGGTTCACGTTCTCTTCAGATCGGGTTTTTTCAGTCCAGGAATTCTTATGGTCAGGTTCATGAACCTCGACCGCCGACTCCCAGGACGAGTCTCCAGCCTCTCTCGCTTGCCAACTGGCGTCCGAAGTGAATGTGGCTGTTGCGTCGTCTACACCGTATTCGAGAATGAATGCGAACCCTGCTTCTCCCATGGCGCTGGCCGAAATCACATTGGTTCCGGATATGAGGACATCGCTCACCTCCGCCGAAATACCGTGGTCCAGTCCATAGGCTCTCCCAAGGGATTTTCCATTAACACTCACTTCGGCTTCCGTCATGCCGACGAACCGCAAAAAGGCCGAGCCGGGTTTCTTTTCTAAACTCAAAGCGGTCTTGAATTCGACTTCAACCGACTCAAGTTCGGGATCGTTCCAAATCCAGGGTACCGATACTTTCTGGAGTTCTTTGGGCCACATAGGCGAATTCTCTTGATTCGCCTCGATCGCGGCGACCGCCTCCTTCAGTGCCTTTTCCTCGTCTTCGAAACAAGCGAGCGTTTCCTCCTGCTCCGCATTGGTGAGATTGATGTAGGGTTCTTGCAGACTTCTTGAAATAGCTCTTCCGGTTTCGGGTTCACCGCCAAAATTATTGAAGAAACCGTACAACTGATAGAACTCCTTCTGTGTCAATGGATCATATTTATGGTCATGGCACTGTGCGCACTGGACGGTAAGTCCCAGGAACGCCGTGCCAAACGCCTCAACCCGGTCGAGAACATTTTTGTGCAGACTTTCCTCCGGCAGAGCGGTTCCGACATCGATGATCAGATGAAGACGATTGAAACCTGAAGCGACCAACTGGTCTCGGCTGGGTTCTTCGTAAAGGTCTCCGGCCACTTGGTATTTGATGAAATCGTCGAAGGGGATGTTGGCGTTGAAGGAACGAATCAGCCAATCCCGATAGGTTGAAAAATCGCGTGGGAAATCTTTGTGCATACCATTCGTGTCAGCAAGACGGATGAGGTCCGCCCAGTAACGGGTCATGTGCTCGCCATAGGTCTCTTGGGCAAGCAGGCGGTCCACTAGTGTGGAATAGGCTTGAGGACTTTG
>JAJDBZ010000114.1 GCA_029261095.1 Candidatus Omnitrophota bacterium
GCTGAGATCGAGTTCGATTCCGGTCACTGTCCTCCGAGCGGCAATGATCGTCGGATCCGGTTCGGCATCCTTTGAAATCTTGCGGTATCTGGTTGAACGACTCCCCATCATGATCACACCCAGATGGGTGCAGACCGAATGCCAGCCGATCGCTATCAGAAATGTTCTTTTCTATCTGGTGGACTGCCTTTCGAAACCATCGACCCTTGGAAAGACCTTGGATATCGGGGGATCCGAGGTCATGACCTACGAAGAGATCATCCAAGTGACAGCGCAAGTCCTTGGTCTGAATCGGCGAAGAATCATCCGCGTCCCCGTTCTCACTCCTCACCTCAGTTCACTCTGGATTCATCTGGTAACCCCAATCAGCCACCAAATAGCCCAGCCACTAGCCGACGGGTTGCGTAACCGCGTGGTTTG
Source organism: Candidatus Omnitrophota bacterium (assembly GCA_029261095.1). Taxonomy (GTDB): domain Bacteria; phylum Hinthialibacterota; class Hinthialibacteria; order OLB16; family OLB16; genus JACKFH01. Next base: position 421 of record JAJDBZ010000114.1, read on the forward strand.
CCGGAACGACGAAGCGAATAGATTAATGCCACAGAATCTCCTCTCTATCCAAGAATCGATCGAACTCGCGGTAGGGAAGGTTGAGGGGAAAGAGGTGGAGACTGCTTGGATGGATGCCGGTTCGATCCCTGGCGATCCTGACTGGGCGGGCGGACATCTCTTTAGGGATGTGAGGACGATGCAGTATCGGGGCACTGAAAGTGCCGGCTTCCAGGCATTTGCACGGATCGGCGGCAAGCATGGGTACTATTCAGTGGACTGGATGTGGGTAGTCCGCGGTTGGATAGACAAAATTGTGGGCGGCCCGGGACTGCGAAGAGGACGCCGTCACCCAGAAGAACTCGGATACGGAGAGGCGTTGGATTTTTGGCGCGTAACCGATGTGCGACCGAATTGCTGCTTGGAACTCAAAGCGGAAATGAAACTTCCTGGTAGAGCCTTACTTCGTTTCGAAGTGCTTCCCATTGAAGAGTCGCCCGATCTCCATGCGATTCAGCAGACAGCCGAGTTTTATCCGAAGGGGCTGATGGGGATACTTTACTGGTACGCCTGTCTCCCGCTTCATGGATTTGTTTTTCGAGGAATGTTGCGGGGGATATGTAAACAAGCGGAATGGATCGGGCGGCATTCTCAATCGCAAAAAAAACTCCCTCGACCGTAGATCGGACCGAGGGAGTTTTCTATCAAGACAATGGAACGGCTTTATCCAGGGATACCCGAGGAGCGGAAAACCATATCGCCCAGGCTGTTAGTGCCGTTGGTGGGGCTGTAGGGAAGTCCACGAATGCTGCCTGCCTGATTCGCATCAATCACCCGGTCTGGGCCAACGCTCAACAATCCGAACTCTTCGATCTTAAGGGGAACGGCTCCATATCTGATTTGGAGCCCCGGATTCGGTTGATAATAATCGACTCCGTGGTCTTGATTGTTCGGGTTTGGATCGAGCACATCATTATCGAAATATATGAAGGCACTCCCTTTCTCATCTGCTCCGAAGCCGACAGATCGAGTCGGATCGTTAAACGGGTCGATGGGGAGCGAGGTCAGATAAGCGGCTGGCGAAGTCAGCGGAAAGTAAGATTCCTCGAACGTTTGATACTCAAAAGCAGGGTCGCGTCCGACACGGCCAAATTTTTCTCTCCACCTGATGCTTGCGGGGCTAGAAACGCCTCCACCATCCTCCCAGAAATCGATGAGAAGGACACCTCGCTCAGTACGGAAAGCTTCGATCGCGGTTCCGATCCCACGCATCCCTGCGCGAACATTGGCGATTTTCGCTCGCTGTTGGGCTTCGAGAAAATTGGGGAGAGCAATCGCGATCAGGATGAGAATAATTGCAATGACAATCAGTAGTTCGATGAGGGTGAACCCTCTTTCAAATAGTTTTTTCTTGACCTTCATTTACTGGACCTCCTTAAACGATTTTAAAAAATAGACCTTCTTTTCAAACTCCAATTAGAAAACAGCGTCCGACCATGTCTCTATCCGATCTGAGTTAGTATGCGGAACCGCTTCCAGCCGGTTTGCCGCCTTCCATTTGAATGCTTAGGTTCATCTCCTTGAACCCCTCAACATGCTCTTCAAGGGTTTCATGGGGACCGGTCGCCTTAAAGAACCAGGGTCCGGAGGGAGTTTCAACAATGCTTGCCAACAATCTGTAGTTCTCTTGATCTTCCTGGGCTGGCCCGCCGGGCATTTGCATACCTTTGTAAGTGCCAGTCACATCGAGAAAAGTGGTTTCGAACTGGGCTCCTTCGATCTTTTCCTGGATGGCTTTGTCCTTGGAGGAGGAACCATCGGGTTGTTCGACCTGGCCAATCCATCGATCGATATTCATCTGCACGCCTCCCCCCATCGGACCGAAAACCGCGAGTTCGGCGGGCCCCGTTTCGCCCGGTAGGGAAAACTGTCCGATCCTCATACTTGAACTGGGTTGAGAAGATTCCCATTCATCGGGCACGAGAAAATGAAGAGTTCCTCGCCCCATTCCATCGACTGCCTTGCTGACTGTATAGCCCTCTTTAGGGCTGACCGGGGAGGGCGAAGAGGCACTTTCGGATTCAGCCATTTTTTGTTCTTGGTCACGGGCAGTTTCCTGCGGATGGCTTGCTCCCAAGTTTCCCGCTTCGCCATGTGCATGCTCTTGTTCGGTTTCATCAGGTGCAGATACTATCTGGGGGGCTGGGTCTTCCTTCTTGATCACGACTTTCTCCGGTTCCGGGCTTCCGCCACATCCGGCTAGGATGAGTGCAAACAGGATCGAGGTCGCGGTTGGAATAGATCGTAAAATCACTAAGAAAAACCTCCCAAATATTGAATAATTTCAAGTTTTGATGACACAGAATTTGTCATTCTCAAAATACCTCAAATGGCTCTAAAAGTGAATGAGGCGGAGCAAAGGGGGAAGACCCTGTTGAAAACAGGACAGATTTCTTAAGATTGTTAGTATGAGCGATTGGATCGGAGTGCAAACCTTGAAGTTAGTTTGGGCGGGAATCCTCGTCGGATTGGTGACCACAAGCGGGGCTATACAGGCCGGAGATGGGTCGGAAACCGGGACGGCGTTGGAAAAACTCCTTGCGGATCTTGAGGTGCTCGAGGTAGCTCCTGAGAATGCGCGTCGATTTGTGGAAGAAGGAGGTCCGCTTGTCTTACAACCCGAATGGGATTTGGACTCCCCAGAAATCCATCATTTCGAATCCAAAATTCGCCCGGTCCTACTTGAAACCTGTTTCAAATGCCACGGAGGAGATAAAACTGGTGGGAATCTTCGGCTCGACACCCGCGAATCCTTATTGGAAGGAGGGGATAGCGGACCCGTGATCGATCTCTCGGATCCTGGGAAGAGTCTATTGCTCCGAGCCATTTCCTACCAGGACGACGACCTTCAGATGCCGCCGAAGGAAAAACTCCCTGAAGAATCCATTGCAGAATTCACACGTTGGTTGGAGGCGGGAGCTCCTTGGCCCTCCGATATCCCGGACTCGGCCAGCACGCTGGAAAAAGGAAAAAGTCATTGGGCATTTCAGCCAGTCAAAAAAGTTGAAATCCCTGAAGACTCCTCCGGATGGTCGACCAACGCAATTGACCGATTTGTCCGTTCCTCTTTGGAGGAACGTGGCCTCGAACCCGCGGAGATGGCCAAAGCGCATGTTCTCGTACGACGTCTCTACTACGATCTCATCGGACTCCCACCCACGGCCCATGAGTTGGAGGAATTTTTGAACGACTCCTCTCCCGATCCCTATTCAAAACTTGTCGACCGGCTATTGGATTCACCACATTATGGAGAGAGATGGGGAAGGCATTGGATGGATGTGGTTCGATATGCCGACACCGCTGGCGACTCCGCCGACTACCCGGTTCCCGAATTAAGGTACTACAGGGACTACATCATCGATTCCTTTAACGAGGATAAACCTTACGATCAATTTGTGAAGGAACAGATTGCGGGCGACTTGCTCGCGGAAGAGGGGCCTGACGATCAATATGCGGAAAAGGTTATTGCAACAGGATTTATCGCTCTCTCTCGCCGTTTCGGCACCCTTCCCTACCAGACCATGCACGAGGTGATAGAAGACAGCATTAACACAACGGGTCGAACCTTCATGGGATTGACCCTCAAGTGCGCTCGGTGTCACGACCACAAGTTCGATCCGATTTCTATTGAAGACTACTACGGGCTTTACGGGTTCTTCTCGAGCACGGAGTACCCATACGCTGGATCTGAAACCTCTATTTCTCAAGGAAACACTCGCCGGAATTTTGTTCCGCTTTCTCGCGAAAAGAGTGTGAAAGAAAAAATTGGGGCATACAACAAGCAGGTCGATGAACTTCGCACTGTCCTAAAATACCTGGAGAAAGAAGCGCCGATAAAGGAAGAGATCAAGAAATACGAAAGCCAGGTGAAGAGCCTTGAGAAAGCGATTCAAATCGCGGAAGAGAGCGAGGGCTTTGAGGGGGAACCCTTGAAGGGTTTTCTCGAGATCGCGAAAAAGAATCGTAATGACAGTCGAAAATTGTATGGGAAGAAGGTCAGAGAGAAAAAAGACCAGCTGAGTGAAGTCGGATTCCGAGGATTCCCACCCGAAGTTGATGGGGCTTATGCGGTTAGAGATAAACCGAACCCGACTGATGTTCATGTCCAGAAAAAGGGAGAACCGAACAACAATGGAGATCTTGTTCCCCGTGGTGTCCCTGCGGCTCTCCGGTTTGTTGAATCTCTTGAGGTCCCCCCGGGGAAGAGTGGTCGTCTTCAGCTAGCGGAGTGGTTGGCCCACGAGGACCATCCGCTGACCGCGCGTGTGATGGTGAACCGTATTTGGCAACACCATTTCGGAAAGGGCATTGTAAAGAGCACCTCCAATTTTGGCGTGATGGGGGATGATCCGACACATCCTGAGTTGCTCGATTGGCTTGCCATGGCCTTTGTGGAATCGGGATGGTCGATCAAGGACATGCACCGGTTAATCGTTCATTCAAAAACATACCGAATGAGCAGCGAGTTCCATTCGGAGAATACCGAGATCGATCCGAACAATTCGTTCTATTGGAGGTATCCCTCGCGGAGGTTGGATGCGGAATCTATTCGTGATTCGATGCTTGCCGCGTCCGGGCTCCTGGACCGAGGACGTGGGAAGAACCATCCCTTCCCACCCATGAACAAATGGCGTTACACCCAGCACGCACCTTTTCAGGACATCTATCCCTCGGTCCAACGCAGCGTTTATCTAATGGTGCCCCGATTTCAGCGTCACCCCTATCTGGGCTTGTTCGATGGCCCCGATCCAAACCGTACTACCGGATCTCGTCCGGAATCGACAGTTCCCCTTCAGGCTCTTTTTTTCATGAACAATGACTTTGTTCACGAGCTTTGTGCGGGATTCGGCAAACGGCTTGTTGAGTCGGGGGAAGGCACCGAAGGTCGTATTGATTTCGCTTACCGGACCACATTGTCGAGATCTCCGACTGGGGCTGAAATCAAAATGGCGCTCACCTATCTTGACGAATACCAGAAGAAACTTGCAGATGAAGAAGTCCCGGAAGAGGATCGTCCGATTCTCGCTTGGGGGAGTTTGGGACGGGTTCTTTTCTCGTCGAACGAGTTTTTTTATCTGGATTGACCCATCGCCATTTCGCGCTGATTGACTTCTATGAATCGATCCTCGAAAGACCGGGAGCCCGCCAGATTAAGGGATGACCGTTTGAATACAATCTTTCACCTCGTTCTTCTCCCCTTCCTCGTTCTGGCACTGAGGGTTTTCCTGCCTATTCTAAGCAAATCCCCAAGTCATTTGGGCTCATTCTATAATTTAATTGACCGGTTTGTGTTTGGGAGATTTTGGTTTAATATTAAAGGAATCCAGATCGGAATGGTTATTTGGAAGGAAGGGGAACGATGTTTCCTTGCGAGAGAATAAAACGGCGTGAGTTCCTAAGGAACTCTGCCCTGGGTATAGCCGGAATCGGTCTGCATCCCAAGTTGGTGCAGGCGGCGGAGTTCTATGAGGGACATCCTCTGGCCCCAAAAGCCTCGCACTTTCCGGCGAAAGCCAAGCAAATGGTCTTTATTTTTCTCACCGGTGGATTCTCTCACATCGATACCTTCGATCCGAAACCTGAACTTGGGAAACGCCAGGGGGAAAAAGTAGACCGAGGAACACTGGTCGGATCTCAATTTAAATTTCAGCGATACGGAAAATCGGGTATCGAGGTCAGTGAACTCTTCCCGCATATCGGGAATGTTGCCGATGACCTCTGCATTATTCGATCGATGAAAAACGATTTCGGCGACCATTTCCAGGGAACGCTGGCAATGCACACAGGATCGGGCTCAATCCCGATGCCGAGCTTAGGGTCCTGGCTCAGTTATGGCTTGGGGACTCTGAACCCGAACCTTCCTTCCCACATGGTGCTGGCGAAATTCATGCCCTACGCCGGGGGCCAGAATTGGGACAACAGTTTTCTCCCCACCTCTCACCAGGGAGTGCGGGTTGTCCCTGGACAAGATCCTATCCCGAATCTCAAGACTCAGGTCGAATCGGTCTCTTTAAGAGAGATGGAGCAGAAGATGCTCGCGGATATCAATCGCATTCACTCCAAAGACCGCCCAAACGATCCGAGGCTCGCGTCCAGAATGTCGAGTTTCGACATTGCGCGCGGAATGATGAATGAGGCCCCTGATGCTTTTGATATCGGAAAAGAAAAGGATAGCGTGCTTGCCTCCTACGGGCTCGAGCGTGGTGAGAAAGAATCTTTCTCTTGGCAATGCCTGATCGCGAGAAGGCTGGTTGAAAGAGGGGTCCGTATTGTTCAATTGGTGGACACTGGTGCCAACAGCAATTGGGACGCTCATGGAAATATGGAGACACATCGGAAGAAAGCCGAGTATGTCGATCAAGGGATCGCCGCCCTCATCGGCGACTTGAAGGATCGTGGGTTGTTGGACGAGACGCTCGTGGTGTGTTGCACCGAGTTTGGGCGAACTCCTTTCGGAGACAGCGAATCGGCAAAGGGCCGTGGACACCACCGCCACGCTTTCACCTGTTTCATGGCAGGCGGTGGAACCAAGGGGGGATACATTCATGGAGCAACCGATGAGATTGGGATGGAAGTCGCCGAAGACCTCGTTCATTACCACGATTTCCATGCCACGATCCTCCACCTGATGGGATTCGATCATGAGAAGTTAACTTACCGGTACGGGGGACGAGATTTCCGTTTGACTGATGTGGCCGGCCAAGTGGTCCATCCCATTATTGCCTAACCCCTCCAAACCCTATATCCAGGAGACAAGAAATGGCGAAACCTCAAGAGGGGAGAAAAGCCCCCGCATTCTTAATGCCCGCATCAAATGGAGAGAAGGTCTCTCTCAAGGACTTTTTGGGTAAGAATGTTGTGTTGTATTTCTATCCAAAGGACAACACTCCCGGTTGCACCACCGAAGCCTGCGACTTCCGTGACTCATATAAGGATTTCGAGAAAATGGATACCGTCATTCTCGGAGTGAGTCCCGATGGGATCGCAGCTCACGAAAAATTCATTGGCAAATACGATCTCCCCTTTATTCTCTTGGCCGATGAGGACCACAAGGTCTCCGAAAAATACGGAGTCTGGCAAGAAAAGAATCTGTACGGTAGAAAATTCATGGGAATTGTGCGATCCACTTTCGTCATCGATCGAAAGGGTAAGGTCGCAAAGATCTTTCCCAAGGTGAAAGTAAAGAACCATCGCGATGAAGTGCTCGAAGTGGTAAAAGGGTTGGAGTGATCGAAATTCCAAACCTTGGCTGCGAAGGCTCACGAAAGCCTGAATACGACTTTGACGACGGTTCGGATTCAACCGATAGCGCTGTCGATCGTCTCTGAGGAAATGGGAGATTCTTCTTTCGATGATCGCCCAAACCAACTCAGGAATTCCTGATTGCCCCGTTTTCCTTTGACTTGAGACGGAACCAGCCCGAAGCACGTGCAGCCTTGTTGCTTCAAAATCTCTAGATGATTCTCGAGGACAATACGGAGGGTTTTTTTGTCTCGGACGATGCCGCCTTTCCCGACGGCCTCCCTTCCCGCTTCAAATTGAGGTTTGACCAAAGCGATAAAATCGCAGTCCTGAGTGGAGATCCTGAGAGCAGCGGGTAAAACCAATTCAAGTCCAATGAACGAGAGGTCCATCACAACGATTTCGGCGGGGGGCATTTCGGTCCCCTCCAAATGGCGCACATTCGTGCGATCGTGAATCTTGACTCGCTGGTCACGTTTAAGTCTATCATGCAAGAGACCATATCCGACATCGAAAGCGTGAACCTCGCTGGCGTCGTTCTCGAGCAGAACCTGTGTGAAACCACCGGTGGAAGCCCCAAGATCCGCTACGATTCTCCCTTCGATCGATAAACCAAATTGCGGAAGTGCGGACCGGAGTTTGCCTGCGCCACGACTTACATCCGCGTTTGGGTTTTTGAGACGAAGTTCAACCTCCCTGGAAAAGAGACGGCCGGGTTTATCGATGCGGTGATCGGAAACCACCACTTCACCGGCCTGGATCAGAGCTTGGGCTTTGGTTCTTGACTCACAAAGACCCCTCTCTACTAACAACTGATCGAGGCGAACCTTGAGTGAATCTTTTTCGGTCATTCTCCATCCACAATAAACCGATGAGCAAATCTCTCAATGGGATGTAGTCTTCGAAAATCGACTGCATGGTAGTCACCAAAGACAGTCGGGCCCTCAACCGTAGGCGAAGGAGTGGGTGTGAGGGTCGGAGTGGCGGTCGCAGTCGGTGTGTGTGTCAGTGTGGGGGAGGGTGTTACTGTCGGAGATGGAGAATGCGTCGCCGTGGCAGTATTTGAAAAAGTAATCGTTGGCGTTGAAGTCATCGTTTGGGTTGGGGTCATTGTTTGAGTTGAAGACATCGTATGAGTTTCAGTAGGGGTATGAGATGCGGATTGGGTGAACGTGACCGTCGGGGTCGCTGTCGGAATGGGTATCTGGGTGGACGTATCCGTGGCCTTCGCGGTGGGCTTTGAAACAGCAACAGGGACCGATTTCACAGTGGAGACAGGCTTGACAGGTTGAATGGGCTTGATCAGTGGATCGCTAATTTGAGGTTTGACTGGAGCAACACCTCCAGAGATCGGACGCGGGATTGCCATTTCAGTTTTGTCCGCAGCCCGAACGACTTGCAACACATTCTCGTTGTGTTCGGGAGGGAGATCGGCACTAATGGTAACCACCTGCGGTGTGGGAAGGCTGACTGGGTCAGAGGGTGAGGGTTGATTCTTTTTACTCCTGTCGTTGGCAGCAATGTGAACATCGACTGGGCGTCCCTTATCTTGATGGATCAACGGGGGAAGGCCGAACATTTTACCAAGGGTGACGAATGTGAACCCTTTTTCACGCACCGTTTCAATGATCTTGGGTATGCTTTGGGAGGTATTCGGGCTTCGCTCATGAAGAAGAATGATCGAACCATTGTCCAGGTGATCGGAAATATCTGCAACAATCTCCTGTTCGCTTCCACCCTTCCAGTCTTGCGGATCGACCGACCAGAAAACCGCGGTCAGGTTTTGGCTGGATAGAATCGACATGGTCGTGAGGTTGGCGGCCCCATAGGGAGGACGGAAGAAGCGGGGAAAATATCCCACCGATTCGTAAATGATATCCTGCGATCGTTTGATTTCCTTCCGGACTTCTGAATTAGAAAGTTTGGTCAGGTTTGGGTGGGCAAAGGTGTGGTTCCCGATTTCGTGCCCCTCTCTGACCATTCGATCCAGGATTTCGGGATGCCTCTCCGCATTCTCACCCAGGACAAAAAACGTAGCGGGAACGTTGGCGTCTCGGAGAAGATCCAGAATGGGCTCCGTCTTACCTGGGATCGGTCCGTCGTCGAAGGTCAGTGCAACCGAAGGAACATCCCGCGGCCCCTCCCAGAGTAGGGTTACTCCCCTCCCTATGGATTCAACATCCGGAAGATTCATCTCCTCTGCATGAGCGAACCCGGAAAAGAACCAACAAAGTAAAGTAAGAGAGGCAAACCCTAGTTTCATTCAATCCCCTTTTGGCTGATCCGACCTACTGACAGATTGGAAATCTACCACACTCAAGAGCCTTTCCCAAAGGGGACGCTCCGCTCAACTCCAAAGGCATCCAAGCGAGCGCCCAAGTTCTCAAGGGCGATCCTTCTGGAGACCCAAAGACAAAGGCCCTTCCCAAGGACAGTGTTTCTCGGGAAGGGCCCATTTGACTTCTGAATCCGATAATCCGAAACGATGGTTTACAGCTCGTTCACCAAGTTGAAGACCGGAAGGTATAGCGCGATGACAATGAAACCAATGATACCACCCAGGAAAACGATCAAGAGAGGTTCAATCAATTTCGACAAACCATCCACCGCGTCGTCGACTTCTCGTTCATAGAACTCCGCCACTTTGATCAACATGGAATCGATGGAACCGGTCTCTTCACCGACAGCCACCATGTGGGTGACCAGTGGTGGGAAGATGCTAAACTTCTTAAGGGGTTCGCTGATGGTTTCGCCCTCTTTGATCGAATTATGCACTTCGAGAACCGCGCGAGAGACCACTTCGTTACCGCTGGTGTCCTTTACGATGGTGAGTGTCTGAAGGATGGGGACACCGGCTTCGAGAAGAGTCGAAAAAGTTCTTGCCCATTTGGCGATCGCCGCCTTCTGAAGGATCGTACCAAAAATGGGCATGCGGAGTTTAAAAGAATCGGTCGCGTACAGACCCCAGTCGTATTTTCGTATGACCTTCCAAATAATGATGAAGAACACGAAAAACATGGCGACTGCCCAGTATCGATAGACGATCATGTCGCTGATGTCGATCAGGAGTTGAGTCATCCCGGGCAGTTCGGCGCCCAACTCTTCATATACACCGACAAAATTGGGAACCACCCAACCCATGATCCCAACCAAAAGAACCGTTGAAATCCCACCAGCGAAGATGGGATAGAACATAGCCGCTTTTACTTTTGAGCGGATCGCGGCGGATTTCTCGGCGAAAATCGCAAGGCGTTCGAGAACTTGCTCGAGGGCACCGCCGATTTCCCCGGCTCGAATCATATTGACGAAGAGTCTGTCAAACACCCGCGGATATTTGGCCATGCCCTCGGACAATGTATTCCCTGATTCGATCTCATGAGAGATTCCCAATAGGGCTTCTTTAAGGTTTGCTGAAGAAGTCTGTTCGCTAAGGATGCGGAGGGAACGAAGCAAGGGGAGACCGGCGCCAACCAGCACCGCGAGCTGCCGGGTAAAGGGCATGATCGACTTGAGGGGGACCTTTCCTCGGGTCAGCAGTTTCATTAACTGCTTGATCCCTGGAAGTTCCTCCAGTCCAACCTCACCTAGATTATCTTTGGCGCGTTTGACTTCAGTTGGGAAGTAACCCATTCCCCGGAGACGGTCGATGACGACCTCTTCAGTCGAGGCTTCGATCTGCCCTTTGATCTCTTTCCCTGCGCGATCCATCGCACGGTAACTAAAGGCTGCCATCTATTTCTCCGATCCACTGAAATTCCCGATCCGCCGCAGGCGAGACGGCTGCACCCCAGCCACCGCTTCCGGAACCGATCAGTAATCTAACAGGTTGACACTTAAAAAGTTTAGCCCTTGTCCTCGATAGCGTCAAATACAAGGTGCCGCCTATTAGGATTCGAGGAGGGGTCATTCAAGTTTTCATGATGAAGCAAGCTAATATCAAATGAAAAATGCCCCTGAGGTTAGTGAAATCGTGGATTACGGACAGCCATCGTTTGGACTAAGTCTTTGGGAGGATTGCCGTTCACATTAGCCCCCTGTTGGAAGTCTGTGAATAGTTTGGCTGGATTACTGAATTTATAGTCACTAAATACCCCAAAAGGTCTCATTTCAAAGCCGAAAATCACATCGCTTGGGACCTGAAAAAACTGTGGATAAATCACCCAATGAAAACGGATTGATCCGCCGTTTATTGGCCCGGTGAACCTGCTCGTTGAAGGCCATTAACTCTTGACTTTTCAATAGTTTAAGGGTATGGTTAAAGTGAATGGGGAGAGCCTCATCGGGATGGGCTATCGATGGATTTGGTGTAGGAATTGAGGGGATTGAATTCCCTTGCATATCGGCTCCATGCGTGTGAGTCGCAATGACCTAGTTTATCGACGATCGCCGGACTTTCCGGCCCCTTCCAAAACCTTAACCTAGTGAGATAAAACATTGACTGAAAGTACACAAGAACCAGCAGCCCCAATCGTGGGCCAGGGTGATTATGGGGCCGATAGTATCGTCGTCCTCGAAGGACTTGACGCTGTCCGGAAGCGGCCGGGGATGTATATCGGCCAAACCGGTAGCGAGGGTTTACACCATCTCGTTTATGAGGTTGTTGACAACAGTGTCGACGAAGCGATTGCCGGCCACTGCGATACCATTGAAGTCAATGTGCACTATGACAACAGTGTAACTGTCAGTGACAACGGGCGCGGTATCCCGGTCGATCGCCACCCGAACTACCCGGACAAATCGGCACTGGAGGTAGTTCTCACAGTCCTCCACGCGGGAGGGAAATTCGACAACAAATCTTATAAGGCCTCAGGTGGCCTTCACGGGGTCGGCGTTTCAGTCGTCAATGCCCTCTCAGAGTTCTTTGATGTCAATGTGTTCCGAAATGGCGCTCATTACAAACAACGGTACGAATCGAGTGTTGCCATCAACGATGTAACCGAAGTCGGCC
>JAJDBZ010000115.1 GCA_029261095.1 Candidatus Omnitrophota bacterium
CATTCGAACCTTTCTTGGCAAAATTGGATTTTATTGCCGGCCCCTGGAGATTTCCATATTCCTTAAGGATTATAGTCTGGATACCCTCCAGTGATCATGTCGCCACCTACACAATATCTTCCGGAACGAATTTCACCGCCCGAATGTGTCAGGTCTCCCGCGGATTTTGTCCCGTTGGTCTCCTCAACATTGAGACATAAATCTGATCGCTACTTCGGACGTTGACCGCTGACCACTTTCCAGTGATCGATGCAGTAAAAACCGGCATTGACCTGACCGCCCGCTTGAATAATATCGCCCCGCGATTTGGTCCCGTTTGTTGGCGAGTAGTTCAAATAACCGATTCGAGTCGGACATGGGGCTCCTTCGCCATCATAGGGCCACTGGTCATTGGCGGCGAAATCATCGGCCACATCCGGTCCCCGGCTAAAAACAGCAAAGGCGTCAATCTGTGGAGTCTGAAGCCGAGAGACCACGGGTGCGAACCCGGTCGATGCCATTTCGAACCATCGCGTTTCGGAACTGTTGCTGTTGATTCCGGAAGATCCCGAATTAAAAACATCCTCGGGGAGCTCGGTGATGTATTCGATGGGACTGGTCAGCTGAAAGAGTCCACGCGAATTGATCCCCAATTCACTGGGGTCGTGATCGGGAGGATACATCCGAAAATCGAGGAAATAGGAATCCATTGCGATTCCGACCGTTCGAAGGTCTCCTCTCGCCTTTGTGATTTTGGCGCGAATTTGAGCTTCCAAGAAATTGGGTAACGCGATCGCGATTAGAATCAGTATGATCGCGATGACAATCAACAGCTCGATGAGTGTGAAACCTTTTAATCTCTTTTTCATGGTGTTGCCTCCTCTGACATATCAATTCTCACATACCCCCAATCGATTTCAAACCAGCTGGGGGTATGTGATTCATCACACTATTTTGGACGGAACCCGCTTACAACTCGCCAGTGGTCGATACAGTAGAATCCAGAACTGACCTCACCACCTGCTTGAACAAGGTCTCCCACAGATTTTGTTCCATTGGTTGGTGAATAATTGAGATACCCTAAGGTGGTGGGACATGGGAACGTTTCGCCTTGATAAGGCCAGTTGTCATTGTCATTAAAGTTTTCACCCGAATCAGGCCCAACACTGTAAACTGCAAACGCGTTGATTTGGGGTCTGACAGCTCTTGAAATAACAGGAGCCACTCCTGTTGAGGCCATTTCAAACCACCGGACCTCATCTCCCGATTGGTTGAATCCTGCGTCCCCTGAATTAAAAACGTCCGTCGGAAGGGTTGTGATGTACTGGATGGGACTGGTTAGTTGAAACAGACCGGCCTCACCAGGGGTCAAGGTGCTGGGATCGTGGTCAGGAGGATACATTCCAAAATCGAGATAATATGAGTCCATGGCAATCCCAACTGTGCGGAGGTCACCCTTTGCCTTGGTGACACGAGCACGGATTTGAGCCTCTAAGAAATTGGGAAGCGCAATTGCGATCAAGATCAGGATAATCGCGATCACGATCAAAAGTTCAATCAGTGTAAATCCTTTTTTGTTCATCTGGTACAGTCCCTCCGTATTAAGAATATAGAATAAAAACCTGTATCATTTACAGGGTCATTGCCGGGTAGTCGCAATCTCGGTGAAAGAGTTTCTGGATACAAGTGGTGAATGGAACAATGGATTCGTTGTCGGAATGTTCGTGGAATTCCCAACAATAGGAATCGGAGAAACACCTAGTCACATGACCGTCACCTGAGCTTAACAAAACTCTAATCAAATTTTACTCCTTAGTCAATCGTTTATGTGGTGAAATAAAGAGGCTTTCCTACCGATCTTTCCTTAGTCCTGTTGATTTCTTCCTAGAGGGCATTCAGGATACTCATCGGGATAGATTGGAGAATGGTCATCCTTCTGCTCCAACCATTTTTCAAGTGAACAAAGCGGTAATTTTCAAAGAATTGGAGCCGTAAAGGGAGGGAGGGCGTTTTGGCTGCAAGCGAACGAGAAAGCATTCGTCTTCTCAAACAGACGATCAGGAAAAAACGTGTCCACATGGGCTTGCCTCCGGAAGGACAACTCAATGTAGAGACTGTCGTGGAGGCGATGAAAGAACAACCACCAGTGGACGAACTTGTCACATATATCAAAAATGCATTGAGTGAGGACACCTCCTGTAAACCCTCCAAGCCCTCCCCAACACCGTCTCGGAAACCCTTTGATCGTATGGCATAACTCATTCGGAATTATACTCTTAGGCCTTATCGACTCACTAAGAACTCGAACTTATTTCATTTCCAAAATCTCTAAAATCGTTGCATTTTCGCGTGAAAAGGGGCAAAATCCCCGCTTTGCCTTTTTGGGTGTGAGGTTTTCGATCCATTAAAGTGCTTCAAACGACCGACGTTGATCAGCCCGGGAATGGGTTCGGGGGACAAGAGAATTCCCGGACCTTGGATTTTTAGGGTCATGGGATGGCACGTCGGGACCATTTGCAAGAATCGATTTATTAGGAGATAGAATGCCAGCGTTGAACTTGGACTACCGTACCGCCACGAAGACTATGGACTGGCGGAAACTGAACAAGATTGAGGACCCCCGAGATGTGATCGGTCGCCATGATTGGACTCTCTCCGAACCGCAGCTGCGATGGTTGGATGGCGTACCCCTTGGGAATGGCGACATGTCCTCGATGTACTATGGGACTCCTAACCGCTTGATGTGGCTCATCAATAAGGGCGACCTCTGGGACCACCGTGTGCCTGGGGGAGACTCGAACCTTCCGCAAGTTCCCTTCCGCCAGATTGCCAACTGGATTGCTGAAAAAGATTGGAAGAGCATCAACAAGATCGAGGAACGCGGGAAGAATCTCACTCCGCGCCATTACCTTTCACTCCAACCGGCCGCATGGGTCATCCTGGAACCGATCGGGGAATCTTCATATACCGGTTTCAACCAGGAGCATTCAATGTTGACCGGAGAGGTCACAACCAAGTGGAACACCGATTTCATGTCGAGCCCATTGGCTCTTTCGAATTACACATTGCAGACTTTCCTGGCGGCGGATCAGAATGTTCTGCGCATTCGAATCGAAGCGGACCGCCCCTTACGGAGCATCCGTGCGCGCCTGTTGCGCCCTCATTTCCAACATCTCCCCGATCCCATTTTTCGCCATCGGGGGACCCTGTTAGAACTTCAGTATACCTTTCCTGACAACCTGTTTTATGTAGTCGGATTAGAAAGCGACATCCCCTCTCGTTTGGGAAGCCAGGACAACAGCGAGGCCTCGATCATCTTCGACGATGTCGATGACACATCGCTCGAACTGAGAGTGGTTGTCGCATGTTCGGAAACGACTTCTTCTCCGGAAGACCGTGTCCGCGCCACACTGAATGTCGAAAAACCTCAGAGATATCGTGGCGCGATCCGTAGAAACCAACAAGCAATGGAGAAGTATTGGTACCGATCGGGGTTTTCCTGGCCGAGCCATCCGAAGCTCGAGAAACACTGGTACCTGAGCCAATACCTTTTAGGCGGTTGCGCGGCTGTGGGGAAACAGGCGATGGGATTGCAGGGCCTTTTTAGCGGCCATGGCTTCCCCCCCTGGCATGGTGGTTATCGCACGGACCTGCATTTGCAGATGGCTCACTGGGGGTGTCTGACCTCCAACCGGATAGATATGATGGAACCCTATGTCCGCCTGTTCGCCCTTGAATTGCGTGACCAGATGCGGACCGATACGGCCCGTCATTGGGGCTGGGGTGGCGTCAAGGTACCCCTCTCTTTCGGTCCTCGGGGTCAGGAACTTTCGACTTGGTTGGCCGCCAAACAGTGGCCGGGCGGGACTGCCTGGGTGGCGATCGATTTTCTGCGAATTTGGGAACACTCGAGCGACGATGTCTATCTGACCACAGTGGCATACAACTTCGCGCTCGAGTGTGCAGAATTCCTGGAGAATTGGTTGTTCCAGGACGGGACTGATAAAGTTTCGGTGTTCCCCTCATTCTGTCCCAACATGGGTAAGGGAACTCCGGAAGCATGGGTAGAAAACCCACCGGCGGACCTTGCCCTATTGAAGACCCTCTTTCAGAAACTGATGGCGATCTCGGACCACCCGGAGATCAGGGAAGATCCGAAACGTGTCGAGCGTTGGCAATATATTCTCGACCACCTTCCCGACTATCCGGTTCAGAATGGCAAATGGTCAGATGGTCGGAACGTCGATTTCAATCAACCCCACCGATACCTTTCGAAAATGATGGCGGTTTT
>JAJDBZ010000116.1 GCA_029261095.1 Candidatus Omnitrophota bacterium
CCGAACCAAGCGGTCGAGGCCGAGGTCCGAGACCACCAAACTGCCGGACGCTTCACGGGCAACATCGTTGGGTTGGATGAGATTGGGGCCCGATCCGATGCCGAACCCGGAGATGATGGTCCGGTTCCCAGTGGACTGGTCGACATGGAAAATCGCTTGTAGTCCGGAATCGGCGACATAAAGGTCTTGGTTGTTGTCATCGGTCATCCCGGTCGGCGAGTCGAATACCGGCCCAGTTCCCACAATGCCTCCCTCAGGAACAGGGCCCGACAAGACTCCGCGGGCGCCATTGGTCAGGTCGACTTTGAGTAAACGTCCCGCATCGCGGTCGGCCACATAGGCGATCGGGTTTTGCGGGAAGGGTGTCCGTGTGGGGGAAAGGGTCGGAGTCGGAGAGAGTGTGGGAGTGGGTGTCCCGGTATTTGTTGGGGTAGCGGTGACTGTCGGTGTGGGGGGCATGGTGATCTGCCGAACATCCAGTCGGCCAACTTCCAGATTTGAGAAGTTTCCGAGCATCGAATCGCCATAAAGGACTTTCAGAGTCCCGGCATTGAGCAGAGTCCCCGATCCATCGCTGATCCCACCGAGAGTCGAGATCGATACATTGTTTTGAATTTCGACAGTGGAAGCACGGATGCCGATCCCGCCTCCCGCGCCATACCCGGCTTGGAGATTGGATTGCCCGCCCCCATTGGTAATCATCCGAGCGCCCGAGGCGAATTTGATTCTTTCGATGGCCTGCAAAAGGAAGGCTCCCCCGCCCGATCCGCCGCCTGACCCGCCACCGCCGCCCGAAGAGGAGGCGATCCCACCTGCAACGCCGCCCATTCCCCCCTTTGAGGAGATGTCGCCGCCACCACCACCGCCGCCCCCACTCCCGATCAGGATGGTGCGAAAATTCTCTGTGTCATCGAGGTTGGCTTGGGGTCCCATGTATCCTCCTGAGGAACCATCCCCTCCGGCTTCGCCTCCATTGCCGCCGAAGATTCCGCCACCGCCACCACCGCCGCTGTTGCCGGGAGTTCCTCTCCCCCCATCGCCGCCGCCTTCAACTCCTACTCCAGCAGCCCCACCCGCTGAACCGTTCGCACCATTACCGCCTTTTGTCGATGAGGAGGTTCCTCCCCCACCCGCTCCACCATTCGAATTGAACGCAGAATCCGCGTTGCCGCCATCTCCACCTCCTGCTGTGGTGGTCGCTCCGTTTCCATTGCGGGGGCCGCCTCCTCCGGCGCCGCCACCGGACCCGCGCGCTTGCCCCCCGGGTCCGCCCACTCCCATGAATCCTGTCCCGCCGAACGAGGGGTCGCCTCGACCGGGGTTGACCATTCCACCCACTGTCCCCGATGTCGTCCCTGCGCCACCTCCACCCGCGCCCCCACCATATCCCGAGCGAGATGCGTCGAGGGTTCCTTCGATACAAATGGTCTCAGCCTCTACGATCAACATTCCGTCGTCGCTCCCGGGGCTCCATGCGGGGACGATGATCTCGGAGAGGGTTGCATTTCGAATGTTGTAGTGACGGCCGGATTGCATCCCGATGAGTGTCACATCCGCCTGGCTATGGTCGATACCCGTTTCCCCGAGTGGGATGGGGTCCATTCCCTCGATTCCGACCGTATCGAAAAAGAGTCCGCTGGATCCTCCACCCGCAATGGGAGCTTCTGCCATCAGGAAAACCGTCGCCTTACCAGCATCCGGGATAAAATCGAATTGAAGGATGAGATCGGTTAGAGGGTCGGTGGCCGAGGCCCAGTGAATGACATCGGCTGTGTCCTGAGTCTCTCCCGGAGCAATTCCCAACCATGCGGTCCCTTTCCCCGCCAAGACTCCGGTGGGCGAAACGGAAACGACCACCGAGGCTGTGTAGGTCACCTCGCGGATCACGGGCACGGTTTGCAAAAGTATCCAAGAATATCCTGTCGGGTCCGCTTTCTCACCATACGAAAAGAGACCGGTATCGACATGTTCTTGGAGGGTACGCCCGTCACCTGTTCCCTGGCTGACCCAGCCATGCGGTTTGGATACCCCAGTTGCAGAATCAATCTCGAAACTGGGGTTCAATAATAGATTGTCGGAAAAGCCGGGTTGGGCGGTATATAAGAGGGGTAGGACTATCGTCAGTATTCGCGGGATCGGGTGAAAAACTTTCATGGAGAAAAAGATAGCCTTTTCGCCATAATTCGACAATGCAATCCACTCGACATGGAACTGGGGTAGAAAAAATCGATGAGATAGACGGATTCGAGAAACATTGTCACAATGAAACCTGATAGACAAATCCACGCCATCACTTGGAAGGCATCATGAAAAAGATCGTTGTCATTTTGCTCCTCTTCTTCACCTCCGGATTGATCGGCTGCCGCCCCTCAACTCAGGGAATCCAAGATATTCCGGATAAGACTGTGGTGCTCACCCTCGACGATAGTGTCCGCAACCACCTGACTTTTGTGGCTCCACTTCTGAAGAAGTACGGTTTTCGAGCCACCTTCTTTGTCACCCACAAATGGATGGACGACAAGACTAATTTTTTGAATTGGCAGGAGATCAAACGACTTCAGGATATGGGATTTGAAGTAGGAAACCATTCTTGGACTCATGCGAATTTTACAACTCCAAAAGAGTCCGCTCACCTCGAAAGCGAGTTGGCCCTGGTGGACTACGAACTTGAGAAGGTGGGTGTCACCAAACCTGTTTCATTCGCATGGCCGGGAAATCGATTCTCACCCGAGGGAAGGGATGCACTCAGGAAACATGGAATCAAGTTTGCGAGAAGAGGGATGCAACCTGAGTACAATTTTAAAGAGCTCGGGTTGGGGCCGATGTATGACCCCAAACTTCACGATCCTCTATTGATCCCTTGCGCGGGAGATGCCTATCCGAATTGGACTATCGATCACTTTGCTGAAGTGGTGGGCAGAGCGCGAGGTGGTAAAATTGCGGTTGTCCAATTTCATGGGATCCCAGACCCGATCCATCCTTGGGTGGACACCAACCCGGATAACTTCCGAGATTTCATGGCGTACCTTCATGAGGAAGGGTTTAATGTCATCGCATTGGGAGACCTGGAGAAGTATGTCGACCCGAGTCCTAAGGATCAGGATTCAATGACTAAAGCCCGGTATCCGGATAACAAAGGAGCGGCAATGGAATTGTCGCAGGAGACCGAAGCAACACGCGACGATTTCAAATATTGGACCGAGAACATGTATCGTTGGCATGAACTCTCGTTTGAGGAGATTGGTCGAGTCGTGGGTTGGACCCCATCAGAAGTGCACCTCACCATGAGCCGTAAGAACTTGCTGCCGGTTAAGGATACCCTCAAGAAAGAGGGTCAGATTCTGACACTACCTTACCCGGGGGGTCGCCATCCGAGAATTGGGCTTCAAGAGGATGCGGTCGCGCCCATGCGAGGCACTAAGGTCAGTCTTTTCCCGCCTTGGGAAAAGGGCGGGTATGTGGTGGTCGATTTACCGGGAGCCATTTTCACCGACCTCGGTCTCACATTCCTGGCCCACACCGACATGCCCACTGTCATGGACAAGAAGAACGAATGGATCGAGAACATCGACTGGACACGGAATGACGATGGGTCACTCGAATACAAACGCCCCCTGTCGATCAATGTTTCATTTGGGGCAAAAGTCATACCCGATGCAACAGGAGCAAACCTCGATTTCTGGCTGTTCAACGGGACCCAGAAACCATTGAAGCAAGTTAAGGTGCAGGTCAGTGGTTTCCTTAGGGGAGCAACCGGATTCAATGAACAAACCGACTCGAACAAATTGTTCGATCCTCCTGTAGCGGCGGTTCATACAGCCGACAAGAAACGGTGGATCCTCATGGCATTCGAGAGATGCGGAAGAGCCTGGGGAAGTCCACCCTGCCCGGCAATGAACTCCGACCCTCATTTCCCGACCTGTCCCGCCGGGGAGACTGTCCGCGCAAAGGGACGCGTGTGGTTCTATGAGGGATCGAATGTGACCGGAGAGATTCAGAACGCCAAAAAGAAATTCGGGAAATCGAGCTACGCTCCGATTTAAGACGGTTTCCGCAGGGGTCTTATTTCAAGATGGCTGATCAGGTTGGTTTGTCGGGTCGATAAGATCTGATGACAGACCTCTCCCACCTCTTCCGGTCTCACTTTCCAATCGGTTTCCTCGTTGGGGTCGTGTCGGTGCGACTGTGAGTCGACCGATCCGGGGAAAATCGTAGTGACTTTGATGCCATGACCCCGTACTTCGAGGAAGAGCGAATCCGAAAAACCAGTGACCGCGTATTTGGTCGCGGCGTACCCGCTTCCACCCGAAAGAGGCATATGACCCGAAATAGAGGAGATATTGATGATGTGTCCTCTTCCCTGCTCTTTCAAAAAGGGGAGGACTGTCCGCGTCGCGTAGAAGAGACCATTGATATTGGTTTCGACCATCGCGTGCCATTCATCGAGAGAAATTTCGAAGGCGCTTTTTCGAATCACAAGACCCGCGTTGTTGATCAGGGCATCCACACCCTCCATTTTTTGGATCATGCTTTCGATGGCACTCGCTGTCCCGTCATGATCGCGTAAATCGCAGGGTGCGATTTCAGCCTTTCCGCCCTCGCCATGAATGTTCTCTTGCACCCTTCTCAATCCGTCTTCAGAACGAGCAAGAAGGCCGAGTTGATGACCGCTTCGGCCTAAGAAAGTGGCGATCCCCTCACCGATACCCTTGCTTGCTCCAGTAAGAAGAACCTTCATTGTGTTCGCCCCTCGCTCTTCAGAGTTCGAAAATGTCGGGCCGATTGAGATTTCCCAATTCAGTTTTCGACCTGATCTGTGGCCAGTCCTTCGATTCGCACAGGTTCTCGACACCCTCCTCAGTGACTAGAAAGGTGTCCTCCGATTTGGTCCCACGAATGGAAGGATTCCATGCGACCGCCGAGGGTGCGGTCAAAGTTTGAGACGCATCGGGATTCCCAAAATAATCCCGTCCCTCATAGCCCGTTGTCCCTCCTTGATGATGGAGTTTCCATTCGTCATGAAACCCTTCAGCTTCGTATTGTTTGACCCCTTGATCAAAAATATCGGATAGTGTCACGCCCGGTCTGCTGGCCAGATTGCATACGGCATCGACGCGACAACAGGCTTCATGCCGTCTACGAAGGTCAGAGTCGACAGGTTTGAGATTGATCATGCGAGTCAGGTTAACGATCAGGCCCTTTTCTCTCGCACACAACACCACCATCGCGCGTGACTCCAGTTCTTTTATGGTGGGAATGGGATGTCGGTACTTATCGATACGATCATCGAATGCGATGAGACGGACATATGCCTCCAATCCTCGCTCGGTGCAGGCTCTTTCCAATTGAGCCGCGGTTTCAACCTCGGACACCCCAGGTCTCAGCGATGTACAGACCTCCGACATCAAACTCGCTGTCGCCTCACCGAGAGAACGATACCGATCAACTTCTGGAGGAAGCAGCGGGTATCGGATTTTCACCAACTCGGCGGAGAGATCGAGATCCCAGCCCGCGCCATCCCCCCCAATGAAACTTCCCGCGACAACATTTTGGAGAGCACCCTCGGGTTGGCCTTTTGTCTGGTGCCATGGATACGACAAACCTTCGACGGGAAGACCGGCAAGTTCCTCGTCCAGGAATCGGTGATTCTCGATGTTGGTGGAGAGGACATACACATTCTCCGGTGTGACCACCAAACTCCCAACTCCGCCTTCGCTGGAGGAGACGACATAATTCCTGCCACCCCCAGAAAGCCATGCAAAATTGCTCCGTCGAGAAAGAATGATTGCAACGACACCCTTCGTGTCCATAAGATCTCGAATCCGTTCGCACTTGACGGAGAATTCTTCGAGTGGGGTCACTCATCCTCCTCCTGGTTCAGTGCATCCGCTTGCTGCTTGATCGTGTTTGCGATCTCACGCGCACGGGTTTCGATAGCCTCCTTCGAACCGGGATCTTTCTGTTCGAGGTACTCCAGAATCGCGGCGATCGATACCATATTGGCCAATGCGGCATCTTGCACTCGAATTTCACCGGGTAAACCACTCATAACGGTCCTCCTTAAGCTCTCCCCAAGAGTCACTCCCGCATGAATGCGAGGAGGTTGAACCGGGAGAGAGTGACATTCTAGTCAATCCGACCGATGTGGCAAATGCTCGAGCGGACACCCCTCGCATTGGGGTTTGGGCTTACAAAAAAAGTGCCCGACTCCAACGATTTGACCGTGGAAATCCTTGAACAACCCGAGGTCCTTTTCGATACTGCTTTCGAACAATTGTTGGGCATCTTCGTAGGTGGGTTCCTGATCGAAGTAATAATGGCGATACAACAGTCTTTTTGTGTAGGTGTCTATGACGAAGACCGGTTTATCGAGCGCATAGAGAAGAATACTATCGGCGGTTTCGGGACCGATTCCTCTGACCGACAGAAGTTTGGGGCGGAGTTCCTCAATGGACGCCTTCGCCATCTTGGTGAGGGAGCCCGAATAATGGTCATCAAGAAATGTCACAAAGGCTTTGAGTTTGATCGCCTTCTGGTTGAAATACCCGGATGACCGGATGAGGATTGCCAATTCTTCTTGAGGTATCCGGCGAATGGCGGGGATCGATAACTTCTTTTCTTTCTTGAGGTTAGCGATTGCCTTTTCGACATTCTTCCAAGCTGTGTTTTGTGTGAGGATCGCGCCGACGATGATCTCAAAGGGAGAATCGCCAGGCCACCAATCACGATGGCCGAAGTGGGTACGTAAAATCGAGTAGACATCTGCGAGGGGAGTCAGGTCCTTTTTGGGAACCCGACCTTTCGACCGGTTCATCCAGAATGTCTACAATGAAATCGGCATTGTATCAAGGAAGTGGATCCCAACCGGTGGCAAACCCTCGGGAAACCATGATGACCGTTCGGCCTAATGTATTCCCAGCACATCGTTGATATCTACTTGACCGTCGCCATTCAGGTCTGATGTCTCATCGGAGGAGTTGGTCGTGTCTGTTTTTCCACCCACTCGCTTGGATGCATTTGGAATAAATCGGAATAAACCAGAACGGTGATGGGCCAGAAGAATCAGAATGTCATTGGGATCCAGCAGATTATTCCGGTCGAGATCTCCGATCTCCCGTAGACGGAAATCGCGCTGGGCAAAAGCAGCTCCGAAGAGAAAGAGGTCTTCGGAATCAAGTCGGCGGTCGGCATTCAGATCCGCGATACGCGAAGGACCCTGCGGACGGATCACTTGCAGAATCCCGACATTGTCCCCACCTTGGTTGGGAACAATCAGGTCATCCCGAAAACTGTCATTCAGAGAGGCCACCGTTCCATGAAGAGGGCGTTCTCCTATGTTTTCGAACCGGTCAAAATTTTTATAAACCCCATCATCGTTGTAATAGACAGTCAAATCTCCGGGGATAGGTGGATCTGCAAACTGATCGGAAAGCCCTTGCCGAACCACACCCAAATCCATGTCGCCATCTCCATCGAAATCGAGGGGAACCACTGCGGCGGGACGGTTCCCCATTTCGAGAACCACTGTCGTCTCTGCGTAGGCTCCGGCCCCATCGTTGTAATGCAGGACCACGCTGCCCGGAATCGGCGGGTGGATTTGCGGCGCGCCCTCGGCGGCAACGCAAATATCTTTGTGCCCGTCGCCATCGACATCGAGAATGGTGACGTTTCTTGGGTTGATTCCTGTCCGATAGACATCCGCTGGGTCGAAACTTCCATCGCCGTTTCCAATAAAGACCGAGACGGTTCCGTCCGCGAAATTGGGAACCACGAGGTCGAGAGAGAGATTACCCGGGTCAAGCAGGTCACCCTGAACGTATGTGGGCAAATGTCCACCTGTCGAGAATCTTTCTGATTGGAGGTCTGGATCGAGAAGACCCGCAGAAGTTCCGGGATTCAAAACTACGGTCAGATCATTGGTCATAGAGTTCACTGTAACCAGGTCAAAAAAACCATCGGCATTGAGATCCCCGATAAACAACGAGAGAGGCCGTTCGGTTTCGATCGATAAGGGATGAGGTTCTGAATCAAATGTACCCTCTCCGTTATTCAAGAAGGCAAGAATGGAGTTGTCCTTTACTCCGGTTACAAGAAGGTCCCTGTCCAGATCGTTATCCAAATCGCCGATTGAAACATATGACGGATGGGTTCCCGCTTGGAGATCAAGGAACTGCGGCGCATCATCAAAGGTCCCATTCCCCTGATTGATTAGGATAGCCAGCTGGTCCGAGTCATAGTTGGCGGTCACAATATCGTCGAGACCGTCTCCGCTTATATCACCCGCAGCGACATAAACTGGTCCGACACCTACTGGGTGGTGATTCAAACGGGTCTCGATACGAGGTGTGTTGGTCGGGGTTAGGGTCGGGGTGTTCGAGGGTGTCGGTGTCTCGGTGGGAGTCTTCGATGGCGTAAACGTCGGGGTTACCGTTGGAGTGAGGGTGGGGGTCGGGGATTCGGTGGGTGGAATGATCACGGTCTCCGGAACGACACTCACCTCAGTAGTAAACTTGAACGAAAAAGGGCCGGGATTGGGAAACTCGAGTTCCACAAAAAACGCGGTCCACCCGTTCGAGGGTTCCTCCACGGTTCCCACATAAACTCCACCTCCTAGATCGGAAAGAGGCGTGCTTCGCCAGGAACGGCCGATGGTATCGAGACGAAAATTCCGTTCGTTCGGATTGCTCGCTTGCCAAAGGAGAACCCGACTAGGGGCAGATTCGGTTTGGACAGTGAGAGATCCATCGGCCCCTTTTGTCCAACTGAATTGAGGGCGAGCGACATTATTGAGATAGGAGTAGTAATAAGTCGTCAGATTATTCGAGGCTTCTTGATTGAGTCCGTGGTCTGTATTGGGAACATAGCGGAGATATTTCTCTCCAACTAAATCGTCAAAATAGAATTGGGATGAATCTGGTAGAAAAAATTGGTCTCCGGAGGAGTTGACAATGAATTTGGGCATCGTGAGTCGCGCTCGATAAGCAAAGGGGTCAACTATCGCCATCATTGAAAAGAAAGCAGGAGTGTTCATCCAATCCATAACTCCCATATCGACATAGTCTTGAAGCGCATCCGCCCAATACCCATAGACATCGAAATGGTGTTGCATACTGCGGTGAACATTCAATATATCGATGACCATGGGAGCAATCGCCTCGACACGTGGGTCGGCTGCGGCTGTTGTCCAGGTGGTCCAGCCGCGCTTGGAAGCCCCACCGACCATGAACCCGGTTAGATTTGAAAATTCAGTCTGGAGAGTATCCATCGCGCGGACGGCGGCTTTGGTCATGGGAAGCCGTGGCAACCAATCGGGGTCACTTGTGACTCGATATTTATCCCAGGCGAAAGCGATCAATTCGTCCTCCTCGCGGCCTGTAACCTGGTATCGGGGATCTTGATCTCCCTTGAACACAATGTGTTGGTTTGGAATCATTCTGAGTTCAGCGACCACTGAATCGGTCGCAAGGGCGGTATTGACCAACCGAGAGGAAATAGAGGTGGGCGCTGCTCCTCCGTTGTCCCCTCCACCTATCCAAAGAAGCGCTTTGTCATGCCGATTTTGGTCGGGGACCACCACCAGCAACCAATGCTCCCACAGGGTCCGGTCTACTTCGTTCGATCGCCGCCAGGTCTGAGACTTCATGGAATAGACATGGAGGGTATAACCTTCGAAATCATGGGATTCGATCAAGGAATAGTCGTAGGCCGTGTCAGGCTCACTGACATAATCGTCTAGAGGGGTCGATGTCGATTCAAGGGAAATGAATATAAAAAAACAGAACAAAACCAGCGGCAAAGCTTTCATAGCAACTCTCAACGTCCAATGGCAACTGTTATCGGGAGAGGCGAAGGGAGCCCCTCCAACTGGAAAGACTGTACTCTGTAATCCAAGTGAGACCAAGGGGGTGAAGTGAAAATCACTTGGCTTATGCGTTTTAGGAACCTCCCTTGCTTGATCCGCTGGAAGCCACCTACAATGTAAACGAGATGAAAAACTTGAAGCGAAATGCCCTTCGTCAACTAGTCAAAGAGATGGAATCCGCACTGGTGACCCTGTCGGGAGGAATCGACAGCACCCTGCTAGCGAAGATCGCGGTGGAGGAGCTCGGCGACCGATCCGCGGCGCTTACCGCTGTCTCTCCCTCGTTGGCTCGAGCCGAATTAGAGGAAGCTAAGGAAATGGCAAGGGAGATCGGAATCAAACACCTTCTGGTCGAAACACATGAGATGGAAAATCCCGAGTACACCTCCAATCCCGGTAATCGATGTTTTTTCTGCAAGACCGAGTTGTTCGATGTTGCGGTCGAGACGGCGCGAAAAGAGGGTTATCGGTTTGTCCTCGAGGGTACTCACACAGAGGATTTGAACGGCCATCGACCAGGGTACCAGGCCGCAAAGGACCATGGTGTCCGAAGTCCTTTTGTCGAAGCCGGATTTACCAAAGACGACATTCGAGAGTTTGCTCAAGATCTCGGAGTCACAATCTGGGACAAACCGGCGTTAGCCTGTCTCTCCTCTCGCTTTCCCACAGGGACTGAGATCACATTAGACCGCCTCAGGGAAATTGACCGTGTCGAGCAATCGCTGAAGGACCTTGGGCTTCGTCAGTGCCGGGCAAGATATCATGGGGATTGCATTCGAATTGA
>JAJDBZ010000117.1 GCA_029261095.1 Candidatus Omnitrophota bacterium
TACCCGAAGTAGAGCGACCCACTGATGATTGGCGGAGACCCGACCGGATGACGCCCGCCATGCGAATCGAGGAGATAGTACCCACTGTCGCACTCTTCCGGGGGCGTCGGAGATGGTGTGGGTCCATCCCCCGTTAACTCAGCGGTCACCGACTTCACCAACAGATCGCCTTCATATGGAAATCCTTGTCCATCGAGGCCCCCGATCCAGCCCTTCGTTTCAGCCAGATCCTTCCAAGCGCGACGATAAACAATGCTTGCGGAGATTTGGATGTTTTCGTTCTCAAACCCGGAGAGGTCGAACCAGTAGTCTGAGGAATCCGTCCCCATCGGAGGGATCTGAGTGTTGGAAACCAACTCGATGGCATCGATGAACAAGACACGCTCACGGTCATCATGACTTCGCAAAACTTTAGCGAACCCGCGCCCCGGCGTGTTGCCATAATCGTTCGGATCGTCGCCCACCCCCCCCCAATCCGGAATGAGCGAAGTCCCCTCCATGTGCGGGAGGTCAGTCGCCGAATCGGTTTTGGCCCGTACAACTAACATCGCATTCCGAACCGAGACACCGGTCGGGAAGTTATGGCCCGCGCCTACATTGGAAACATCGACCCGGGCATGGACGCGATCGCCCGTACGGCTCGCATCGAGGATGACTTCAATCGCCGCTTGGAGGAAGGGAAGGGTGGTCCCCTCGAATCGGTGCGAGTGGAGCGAGGTGGCCGACCGCGCGGGACCGCCAAACACACACAGAACGATATCGTCCTCCCCCTCTGAAGGGGGCATATGGCAATCCTGACAGGACCGGAAACTCTCCCCCGGGATGGCGTAAAGACTGGAGGCCCACTCCGAGTAAGTGGTCTGCCCCGGCGGACTTCCCACTTCATCGAAGTCGTCATCGAAATCGTGGTCCATATTATACTCATGGCACCCGGCGCAGACCTTGGAATCCTTATGGAATGGGTTGAAGGCGGCTCGCATTTGGCCCGGAGTATCGATGACCGCGTCCGCGAGGGGGCCATACTGGAGTCCCGGATCGGTCAGAGTCGCTTCAATTTTTCCGAAGAACGCGGTTATTCCCCGGTTATCGTTGACATCCTGAATCTTGTGACAGATCCCGCAAAAAATCCCGTTGTCATAAGCGGCTCTCTCGGGAGTCCCCTCCACCGAACCGGAGGTGGCATCCGAGAGTTCCACGGTACCCGCGATTTCTGAAACCGCGGACAGGGAAGGGAGGTGACACTCCGCGCAAAGGCCAGATCGGTGTAGGCCCATAGGATTGATGGAGTCGTCGAGGATCGGCGAGTCTTCCTTGAAAACATACCCCGCTTCGCCCCCTTCGGTTCCGCTTCCATCGTAGAGGTCCCGGACCCATCGATTTTGTCCGGCTGTGGCGTGACGCGAGGGGCGTTGCTCCCCGCCACCGAACCAATCGGCGAATTGGGACAAATGGCAACTTGCGCAACCCATCGGTGAGAGAAAGGGGGGATCTTCAGAAACCGGTTCTGTCGGGACAGGCGTGAGTTGGATGACAATGTCCGTCGCCCCCACCACACCATCGAATGATCCGTTGTTTACATAACCGGGTTGAGCGGCGGCCAAGATGAAAAATGGGAGTTCTGGGATATCAATCACAAACTCCCCGCTCGCGTTTGTAGTCGTTTGTAAAGGGCTGGCTTGAACCTGTACCACCGCTCCTTCGATCGGCGCAAGACTTCCGTTTTCTACCACGCGTCCGCTTGTCGGATCGGCGGCCACCTCTGCCGGTATCCAAGGAAGAACAATCAAAACTGTCATTGTCAAACATGCAGCGCGCCAATTCATAGTGACTCCCCATTCGATAGTTCCATAATCTCGTTCACGATGATTTCACAGGCGGATGAAATTCACTTAGTCACAAAGAGAAAGAAGATCGAGTTCCTCATCTTTCCCGGGCGGATGGTCTCGTTGTTGTTTTACCAAATTTACAGTCGTTGTCACCAGTTCATCGATTTGATCCGTGGAGTTGGCGCGCCCCAGTGAAAACCGGACCGCCCCTTGCGCCACTTCCGGCGCGATGCCCATCGCCACCAATACATGCGAAGGTTTCGACTGGTTCGCGCTGCAGGCCGACCCGCTCGATACCGCAATCCCCTCTTCGGCCAGATCGAGGACCAGATAGGTTCCCAGGACACCCGGGAAACAGATGCACAGGGTTCCGGGAAGTCTCTCGGCCGCCTGGCCGCAGACGACCGCCTCCGGGATCCCCTCGATCAGTCTGCTTTGGAGTTCATTGCGCAACTTATCCAGAACCCCCGCTTCCTCATTCTGGACTCGAAAGGCTTTTTCGGCGGCGGCTCCGAACGCCACAATGAACGGGACGCTTTCGGTTCCGGCGCGAAGACGATTCTCCTGGCCGCCCCCACGGATCATCGGAACGATCGAAGTGGGATCTTTCGCATAGAAGGCGCCGATTCCTTTTGGCCCATAAACTTTGTGCGCCGAGAATGTGGCGAAATCCAGATCCAGGTCCCCAAGATGAATGGGGATCTTTCCAAGCGCTTGAACCGTATCCGAATGAACTCCGACCCCCTTGGCATGCGCAACATCTGCTATCTCCCGAATCGGTTGAACCACCCCGGTCTCGTTGTTCGCCAACATCACCGACACCAAGCGTGTGTCCGGTCGAATCGCTTTTCCTATCTTGTCGGGGTCGATAACTCCATGCTCCTCCGGGTCGATCCAGGTCACCGCCACCGATCCCGAGGATTCGAGGTCTTCAAGGCAGCGGTAAATACAGGGATGTTCGATCGAACTAGTGACAATGTGACAACCCTCGGAGGAATGCTGATGCGCCACCGATCGGAGAATCGTGTTGTTGGATTCGGACCCGCAACTGGTGAAGGTGAGGGTCTCTTCCGGAACACCGAGCAATTGGCCGAGTTGCACCCGGGCTTTCTCGACCCCATATCTCGCCTCTATTCCCCATTCGTGCACACTGGATGCATTTCCATAACAGTCCGTCAGATAGGGCAACATCGCCTCGAGCACCTCGGGGTCAACCGGGGTGGTGGCGTTATGATCCATATAAACTCTCTTACTCATAAGGTTTTCAGTCCAATTTATGGGGATTGCGTGACGAGTTGTCGGAGAATCCCTTTTCACGCAGGATACCTTCTCGATATGCTTTACTGCAAGGTGACTGTCAATCCATGAATGATACCGCGTCCCGCTTGAACCCGGTCACCATCGGGCTTTGGCTACTGGTGGTGGTCCTCTATGTCCTCCTCCTCCGGGTGCCATTCAATCGGGCTTATCTCGATTTCGGGGATGGGAACTACCAATACATCAGTTGGCGGATGACCGAAGGGGTCTCGCTCTACACCGACATCCTCTCACCCCAGCCCCCCTTTCATCTGTGGACTGGGGCGGTCTTGGTCAAACTCTCGCAATGGGTGGGCGGCGAACCCCTCCTCTGGTTCCGCTGGTTCACTCTCCTTGTTCGAATCGCGATTTCCGCCATCGTCGGGTTGATCGCCTACCGCCTCTTCAGATCCCAGGCGCGCGCGTTTCTCGCGGCCTCCATCCTGTTGATCCTCCCGGAGGGGTACCGATGGAGCCAGGGTTACCAATCCGAGCACCTCGAACTCTTCTTACTCTGCCTCTCCCTCTACTTGGGGTTGTCAGACAGGATGGGGTCGCGGGGGCTTGCTCCCCTGTTCGCGGTGGGTGCGATGTGGACCAACATGAGCGCGCTCCCGTTTTCGTTGCTTCTCGTTTCGATTGCTGTTCTTCGCCATCCAATTTCTTGGATTCCCCTGGTTACCGCGATTGTTTCTCTGGGTGGCCTTCTTGCGTCATGCCTCGCCCTCTATGGAGAGGCTTACATTCAGAATGTTTGGACCAACCAAGTCGCCTCGATTCCCAGCGATCCTCAGGTTTGGATCAGTTCCATCCTCACCGAAGGGACATCGATCATCGATCATGAGGGACTGTTTATTCTGCTCGCTCTTGCGGGGATCTGGAGGTTCCTTCAAGGCCGGGATAGCGGGTCCGATTACCTTACCCTCGAGCGGTCATTGATTGCTCTTTGGGGGATCGCTTCGATTGGGAGCGCCATCTATGTGGTAAAGGGCGGGACTGTCGACTACATCTTCATGTTGGCGGAACCGGCGCTTGCGGTCTTCGCCGCCAGCGGGATCGCCACCGCGTTCACTCCCTCTCGGAATGATGCCGATACCGATGCATCTTCTCCAGCGATCAAACTCTTGGGGGAAGCAGGCTCGGGGGTTTGCCGAATTCTGTTGATGGTCGGTCTCTTTGTCCTGCTCATGTGGAAACCGTATGCGTTTATCGTTTCCTACCGGACTCAGGCCGGGACTGGTGTCGATCTGCGCGACCAATCCGAGGGCCGGTTGATCGAGTTCTCCGATGTCGAAGTCAAAACCTTGTTACGGTTGATTGATCACTACACCGAGGAGGGGGATATCATCTGGGCCCCTCCTTTTTTCGCGGCGCTTTCAAGCCATCCCGTTGCAGAGGACCTGTCCGAGACTTATCTCTGGTATGTCCGTTGGCAGCACAACACTTTTCAGAAGAGGTCCGACCCAGAGGTCGATGCGATGATTGGAGGGATGACCGAGGCTCTCGAACAACAAGCGCTCCCGATCCTCCTGGTGAATCGGAGGACTGGTCAGTGGGGGCACCTGATCATCCCCGATGGCGCGCTCAGATTGCCCACTCCGGATGGCGGTAGCAAAATCCACCTGGTGCGCGATCTCGACCCACGGCTCGACCAGTTACAGACCGCTTTGGAGAAAAACTACCATCTCCTTCTCTCGGAACCTGGTAGTGAGGAAAAACTTCTCTTTCAAGGGTGGAACGAAGGGATCGAAGTCTGGGTCCCTCAAACACAACCGCAAATCCCGCCGCCTTGGGTCCGGGCAGGGTTTCAAGGATAGAGGGTTCAGAAAAGTTCGTGAAAACTCAATTCAAGGTCACGCTTAGGGCGCGGGAATCGGACCGTACGGTCGCTCAACCTTGAATGGGCCAAACCAGTTGATATCTCCATTGCTCTTGGTCCCGTTAGTTGGAGAGTAAGTGGAACCGTATTCGTTGCTCTTGTTGGGTCCGACGCTTCGTATTTCGTAACGCACCCGACCATAATAACTCCTATCGTTTGTTCCGGTGGTCCATTGGCTCGGGTACCCGGTGGCGACATTGAAATCTCCCATTAAGGCATCATAACCCGAGCGGTTGGGTTCACGGATCACGATAAAATAATAGGGATCATATTGGTGGATAAATTCGAACCTGCCAGGGATCGCGGGAGCGAACGGGTCCGCGGTGATTTGAGCCATATACTGAATCGGCGAGGTCAGTTTAAAAATCTGCTGGTCGGGTGGGTACTCCCGGAAATCCAGAAAATAGGATTCCATCGCGGTGGAGAAACCCCGATGCTCAGCCTGCACGCGCACAATTTTCGCTCTCATTTGTGACTCGAGAAAATTGGGAAGTGCGATTGCGATGAGGATCAGGATGATGGCGATCACAATCAGGAGTTCGATCAGAGTGAAACCACGTTGCTTAATATTCGAAAACATACTAGATGCCTTTCCCCGCAAAATGAGTGGCATCCTAACAGTTAGTGGGAAACCGACAAGGGATGGGCGCTAAAAACTTTAGAGCGTTTCCGCCTCGAAAGTGTCCCCGTCATTGATGTCTCCGCTTCGATACCCTTTCAGAAACCAGCGGACCCGCTGCTCGGAAGTCCCATGGGTGAAGGAGTCGGGGACCACATATCCCTGAGCCTGTTTCTGGAGACGGTCATCCCCGATAGCGGAAGCGGCTCCGATCGCCTCCTCGATGTCCCCTTCCTCCAAAATGTCCTTCGTTCTGTCCGCGTGATGCGCCCAGACACCCGCCAGGAAATCCGCTTGGAGTTCCAGGCGTACGGAGAGTTCGTTGTATGCGGCTTTATCAATTCGGTTTTTTTGTTGATGCACCCGATCGGTGATCCCCAAGAGATGTTGAATGTGGTGTCCCACTTCATGGGCGATTACATAGGCCTGGGCGAAATCTCCAGGGGCTCCATACTTTCCGCGCAGCTCGCTATAAAAACTCAGGTCGATGTATATTTTCTCATCGGCGGAACAATAAAAGGGACCCACCGCCGAACTCGCGTAACCGCACGCCGATTGCGCATAACCGCTGAATAAGACCAGAGTCGGTTCACGATAACGGACCCCTTCTTGAGCCAGGAGTACATTCCACACATCTTCGGTGTCCGCGAGCACTACCGATACAAATTCTGCGAGCTCGTTTTCTTCCTCGGAAATGGATTCGGATGATTGATAAGAAACTTGGGGTGAAGTCTCCACCAGATTTAGTAGAGTCATGGGATCGCCACCCATCAAAAGGAACAAGACCACAAGGACTAGAGTCCCCAAACCCCCGCCGACAGCGCCACGCCGTCCGCCCCCAATCCTTCTCCGATCATCGACGTTGGCGCTCCGACGCCGCCCTCTCCAATCCATTCCAAATTCCTCCTGGATACACCGATGCGATGTGATATTCCTTGTGGGATAGGGTAGGTTTATCGGAATCCATCTGTCAACAAAGGAAAACTCGGAGCCTGAAATGGATTAGGAAGGGTTCAGACTGAATCGGGATCGATGCGATCTAGGGTCAGAAAAGTACAGGCATGATCGTTCTTCTCATCCGCGGGATGCTCGCGCCTGTTCACCTCTTTCCATTCACTCTCATTTAGATGAGGAAAGAAAGCATCCCCTTCCGGTCTCGCATTGACTCGTGTGAGATACATACGATTCACCACCGGGAGCGCCTCCCCATAGATCTGACCTCCTCCCAAGATCATCACCTCCTCGACATCGCCCGCTTTTGCAATCGCCTCCGCAAGCGAGTGGGCCACCTCACAACCTTCAGCCGAGTAAGCGGTATCGCGAGTGATAATAATGTTTCGTCTGCCGGGGAGGGGCCTGCCGACCGATTCATAGGTCTTCCGGCCCATGACCACCGGTTTCCCGAGGGTTGTTTTCTTGAAATGTTTCAGGTCTTCCGACAGACGCCAGGGGAGTTCGTTCCCTTTTCCGATAACCCCATTCTCGGCGGCGGCGACGATGATGGAAATTTTCATAGGATTAAACCGCAATGGGCGCCTTGATCGCGGGATGGCATTCATAATTGAGGAGTTCGAAATCCTCGTACGTGAAATCGAAAATCGATTCCACCTTTGGATTGATCCGCATCGTCGGCAAGGGAAAAGGCTCGCGTGAGAGTTGAAGGTCGACCTGTTCCATATGATTCAAATAGATATGAGCGTCGCCGAATGTGTGGACAAAATCACCCGGTTGGAGCCCGGTGACCTGGGCGATCATCAGAGTGAGTAAGGCATAGGAGGCGATGTTGAAGGGGACTCCGAGGAAAATATCCGCACTGCGTTGATAGAGCTGACACGAAAGTTTTCCGTTCGCCACATAAAACTGGAAGAGCGTATGACAGGGAGGGAGAGCCATCTTCTCGATTTCTCCCACATTCCATGCGCTCACAATGAGGCGGCGCGAATCGGGGTTGTTACGGATCATGTCGATCAACTCGGCAATCTGGTCGACATGCCCCCCATCGGGTGTCGGCCAGGAGCGCCATTGATATCCATAAATCGGACCGAGTTCTCCCTCCTCATCCGCCCACTCATTCCAGATTCGAACGCCGTTCTCTTGGAGGTATCGGACATTCGTGCTCCCCTGGAGAAACCAAAGGAGTTCATGAATGATCGATTTCATGTGGCACTTTTTTGTGGTGACGAGCGGAAATCCCTGTCCGAGATCGAAGCGCATCTGGTAACCGAACAGACTGAGGGTGCCGGTGCCGGTGCGGTCCTCTTTTCGCACTCCATTTGTTTTTACATGCCTGAGCAGGTCGAGATACTGAATCATGCTTTCCCCTCAAAAGCGCAGTTGTTCTTCAGGAGTTTCCGGATAAAAGCGAAAAGGCATCGTCCTATCCCCGATAGTCAATCCCCTATCCAGTCAAGTGTGCCCAAAGGTCTGGGTGCCGTCAATGCACCGGATTAGCATCTTCCCGCATCGAGTGGGGTTATCTATAATAATCCCCTCTCTTGGATTGCCAAATCGTTTGGTGCAAAGGAAAGAGTCATGAGCTTTGATGCCCAGCTGGAAAGATTGAATCTCGAATTGCCCGATCCTCCCAAACCGGGGGGTGTCTACAAACCCGTCGTCATCTCGGGAAACATGGCCTATGTCTCGGGCCATGGTCCCC
>JAJDBZ010000118.1 GCA_029261095.1 Candidatus Omnitrophota bacterium
CGGGTCGAGGGTCATCCAGATGAATCAATGCCATTGCCCAGAGGGCTCCTGATTGGCGAACTTGATTGTCTCCATGAGGGATTTCTCCAGTAATGAGATCGTATTCGTACTCGAAATTCCCTTCAGGCCTCTGGCGATTCAATAGGAATTGCCGACCCAATTGAAGGGACTCGTCGAGTATCTCACGGGTCAGCTGATTATCTTCAGCCCAGCCGAATGACGGTGCGAGTAACACACCCAAGATGAGACACATTCTAGGAAGCGAGGTCAAAAGACATCCCCGGTAGTCGTTTAATCAAACCCTGCATCTCTAAAAGGAGGAGCCGCTCGGATACGGTCCTTACTGGAACATCGAGGTCGGCCGATATACGGTCGATGTGGACGGGTCCATGCTCTAAACGCAGGAAGATCTTCTTATCGATGGGATCTGACAGTTTGGTTGCAGTTTCGGAAAAACTTTCTCGCCCGGTTTCTTTCGAAGCGGTTTCGGCCATGTCGATATGGCTTCCCGATGTCTGAGGAGTCCCCAATATCGGCATGGTGGGCACGGACATACCCTCCAATTGTAGGTTGAGTTCACTGAGGACTTCCTCAGGCGAAATCGCCAGCTTGGCTCCATCTTGAATCAATCGATGAGGTCCCATCGATGCGGGTTCGTCCACTCGACCCGGAAGTGCAAACACGTCTCTCGATTGCTCCAACGCTTGCGTGGCTGTGATCAGAGCACCGCTCTTGGGAGGAGCCTGAACCACGAGAATACCGACAGAGACTCCTGAGACGAGACGGTTCCGAGCGGGAAACGAATTTCGCAGGGGTTTTGCGTCCAGTGGGCGTTCGGTAAGAACGGCGCCTGTTTCGGCAATCTCCTCGGCGAGTGAAAGGTTATCAGGGGGATAGACATTCGCGAATCCACCTGGGAGGAATGCCCATGTCTTCCCTCCCACCGAAAGGGCCCCGCGATGGGCGGCTGTATCGATCCCCAAGGCAAGACCACTGACAATGACAAGGCCCTTCTTCGCAAGATCTCCAGCAAACAGCCTTGTTTGTCGGAGTCCATATGAGTCGCATCGACGAGTACCGACGATTCCGAAATGATGGTGATCTTCTTCGCCGATATTCCCACGATAGAACAGCAGTGGAGGAGGCTTCGGAATGTGCAACAATCGTGTGGGATAAAGAGAATCGTGAATTGTGAGTATCTGAATGCCACCGGCCAGAATACGGTCCATCTCTCGCTTGGCATCGTCATCGCACGCGCCAGTTTGGGTCTTCAAAACCGCGCGCAACACCTCATTTTTCATGCGTGGAATCTGACGAATTGACTCTTCAGTCGCTCCCAATACCTTATCGGGGGTCTCAAAAACTTGAATGAGAAGATAGAAGTTTGCAGGCCCCACACCAGGGGTCAGGGCCAACTTAAGCCAATCGAGTCGATCGGTTGTCGCTTCCATAGAAGATAGATTAGCCGGTCCCTTTCAATCACGCAACATAAAACTAAATAATCCAAACCGCCTTTTCCTAGATGGACTCATGGAACTTCTCTTGCAAGAATGGAAGTAAATGATGACTTGGGCAATCTAGACCCCATCAGTTTGGAGAGGAATTCGGAATGAAAGCCACCCAGAAATATATCACCACGATCTTCATCTTTTTGGGCGTAGCCCCAGGGTGCTTCGCGGTCGACCCAATCCCAGATCGGACTGTGGTTCTGACATTCGATGACAATGTTCGATCTCAGCTTGAATTTGTCGCACCGCTATTGAAGAAAAAGGGGTTCGGGGCCACTTTCTTTGTGACGCCCAAATGGATGGACGATTCCGAACATTTCTTGAATTGGGATGAAATCAAAGAGATCGAAGAGATGGGATTCGAAATCGGAAACCACTCCTGGACCCATCCAGGATTCAACACTCCGCGAAGTGCATCTTATCTGGAAGGCGAATTGTCTCTGGTCGACAGCGAACTCAGGCGTGTCGAAATTGCAAAGCCGATTACGTTCGCTTGGACAGGAAATGGTTTCGGTCCTGAAGCAAAGAAGGTCCTCGAGAACCATGGAATCCGTTTCGCACGCAGGGGGATGCAACCTGAAACGCCCTACGGGACCCTTGAACTCGGGCCATTGTATGATCCTGCCGCACATGATCCGTTGCTGATCCCCTCGGCGGGAGATGCATACCCCAATCTGACATTGGATCATTTCGTCTCTATCGTTGAGAGAGCTCGCGATGGGAAGATCGCAGTTCTTCAATTTCATGGTGTGCCCGATCCGATTCATCCTTGGGTGAGTACGGACCCCGACTTGTTTCGGGATTGCATGCAATTTCTTTTTGAAAAAAAATACAATGTTATCGCACTCGGTGAACTAGAGAGATATGTCGACCCGAACAATGTTCCAGACGACCCCATGAGTGACCATCGATACCCACCAGTTCTCGACACCGACTTACCCCTTCCCCAGGAACAACTTGCGACTCGGACAGCGCTAAAGGAATGGGCTGAAAACATGTTTCACTGGCATGGATACTCCTACGAGGAAGCCGCTCAAGTTACAGGGTTGAGCGAAGACAGGGTCAAACGCGAGGCTAACCGAGTGGGTTATGGACCCGATCATGAATCTCTTAAAATTGAAGACCAGATTCTCGCGCTCCCCTACCCCGGAGGGAGACACCCCCGAATCGGATTCCTGGATGGAGCGATCTCTCCCATGCGAGGGACGAAGGTGAGTCTTTTCCCTCCCTGGAAAGAGGGGGGATATGTTGTCGTCGACCTCCCCGAAGCCATCTTCAGCAACCTGGGTCTCACCTTTCTGGCCCACACTCACATCCCAAGCATTTGGGAAGACAAGGGGGTATGGCTTGAAAATATCGATTGGATTCGCCACCTTGACGGAACCCTTGAGTTCTCAAGGACCCTACCGAATGGCATCACCTTTGGTTCTAGGGTCATTCCGGATGCAACCGGGGCCGAGTGCGAGATGTGGCTCCACAATGGAACAGACGAATCTCTCACTGGTATGCGAACACAGGTCTGTGCAATGCTGAAGGGAACCACTGGGTTTAACGAGCAAGATAATGATAAAAAGAGACTCGAGTCGCCTGTGGCGGTCATTCATTCAGAGGACAAAAAGAAATGGATTCTTAAGGCGTTTGAAAGATGCGGTTGGGTTTGGGCCAATGTCAACTGCCCCTGTATACATTCCGATCCAGTCTTCGCCGATGCCGCGCCTGGTGAAACGGTCCGGCTGCGGGGGCGAGTTTGGTTCTATGAAGGTGAGGATGTCGAGGCCGAAATCGCGAAGGCAAAAGAGCGGTATTCCATTTTGAAAAACTAACCACCCACCCCACCGATGGGATTATTCGATATGCCTTACCCATCCAGGGAACTCACTGGGTAAGGTTTGTACTTCTTGAACGGTGGCATTTGGGACATCCCATTCCCAGTCCGCCACCTTCGGCGAATCGGGGGCAAGCAGTCCCACAACATGAGAACCCGTCCCGGTCAGACAAGCGCCCAAACAACCCTGCTCAAGTAGGCGATTACGAATCTGGATGAGACTGGGTTCAATCTCAAAAACAGTCTCTTGAAATGCATTAAACATTTGCTTGCCAAGAAAAACAAAATCGCTGGCTTGCCAGGCTTCGACAAGGAGGTCGACCGGGGGATGGCCTCGTTCCTGTGAGGGGGCCAGGCGTCCGTAAATCGATTGAGTCTGATGGTTGAGTTG
>JAJDBZ010000119.1 GCA_029261095.1 Candidatus Omnitrophota bacterium
CCACAGGACCCAAAACGACTCAAGAGGCTATCGACCGGGGACGCGAAGCCGCTAAAACTGTGCTTCAGAGGCTACCCGGTATCGAGATGAGTCTTGACGACTAGGTTTTGCTCATGCTTCCGGCGACTTGATATCAAGATTCTGTCAACCGCTATCTAAAGAGTTGACGCACCCCCATTAATCGTTTAAGTTTATGCTTTAGCCGTAGTTTGTGTTGGTTTCTCTGTCGGTAATAGTTATTGAAATTGATCGCTCGAGGATTGTTTCTAAAAACCTTTAGAAACAGTTATGCTCGCGGTCTTTCCATCCCGTTTTATGGAGGACGTGTTTTCTATGAGGGTCAGACTGAATCGTGTAGGGATTATCGGCAGCGGGGTGATGGGCTCTGGGATCGCCGCTCAATTAGCGAACGCGGGGATTCCCTCCCTGCTCCTCGATATCATTCCAAATGAGTTAACCGAACAAGAGAAAGCGAAAGGGTTGTCGCTTGAGGATAAAGCAGTCCGCAACCGCATCGCCAACGATAACATCAAACTCCTCTCGACCCAGAAGCCGGCTCCGCTATTCGAACCTGCTGGCGCGACTCTGATCGAGGCGGGAAACATGGAGGATGATTTTGATCGTCTGGCCGAGGTCGACTGGATTCTCGAAGCGGCCCCCGAACGAGTCGACATCAAACAGGGCATCTACGAGCGACTCGACAAGATATTCAAACCGGGGCAGATCGTAAGCTCAAACACCTCGGGTATCTCCATCCAACAGATGATGGAGGGACGTTCCGAGGAACTGAAGAAACACTTTCTGGTCACTCACTTCTTTAATCCACCACGGTATATGCGTCTCTATGAAGTGGTCCCTGGCCCGGAGACTCTCCCCGATGTGATCGAACGGGCCGCCGATATCGGAAAGTACATACTGGGTAAGGGTGTGGTCTACGCGAAAGACACCCCGAACTTTATCGCCAACCGCATTGGCGTGGCCGAGATGGGCCGTATCCTCAAAGCCGTCGAGACGGGCGGATACACCATCGACGATGTCGACGCTCTCACCGGTAAAGCCATCGGCCGACCCAAGAGTGGAACCTTTCGCATGATCGACATTGTCGGTCTCGACACCCTGATCAACAACTCAGCCTACCTCGCCTCGCAGCTCAAGGACGACCCAGCGGTGGCCGGACTCGAACTGCCCCCCTTTATTGAAAAGATGAAGGAAAAAAATCTTCGTGGGGAAAAGACAGGCGCGGGTTTCTATAAGCGAGTCAAAACCAAAGAGGGCAAAGAGATTCAGACTTTGGATCTCAAGACGATGGAATATGGTCCTCGTCAAAAACCGAACTTCCCCTCGCTCGCGACCGCCAAGGCGGTCGATGATGTGGCTGCGAGGATCAAAGCGATGGCCAATGCCAAAGACAAGGGTGGAGAGTTCGTCTGGGATGTCCTCTCCGCAACCCTCGGCTACGCGGCGCGTAATGTCCCGGATATCTCCGATGATATCCTCAATGTCGATCGGGCAATGAAATGGGGATACAACTGGGAACTCGGCCCATTCGAGATCTGGGACGCTCTCGGGGTCAAGGAGACCGCGGATCGATTGGAAGCCGATGGCAAAGAGGTACCCCAGATCGTGCAAGATTTGCTGGGGACCGGGCATACCTCCTTCTACGGCGCCGAAGGAAACAAAGCCACCTACTACAATGTTCACACCAAAGCGATGGAACCGATCCCGGATAGAGCCGGAGTGATCGAGATCCCGCATGTTAAAATCGATCCGACCAACGAGATACTCAGAAACGAGGTCACCTCGTTGCTTGACCTCGGCGATGGAGTCGCCTGTATCGAGTTCCATTCCAAG
Source organism: Candidatus Omnitrophota bacterium (assembly GCA_029261095.1). Classification (GTDB taxonomy): domain Bacteria; phylum Hinthialibacterota; class Hinthialibacteria; order OLB16; family OLB16; genus JACKFH01. Next base: position 1,852 of record JAJDBZ010000119.1, read on the forward strand.
ATGAACACCATCTCCAATGACTCGGTCAGTATGATCCACAAGAGCCTGGACAAAGTGGAAGAATCGTTCGACGCGGTCCTGATCGCCAACCAGGGAGATCATTTCTCGGCAGGCGCCAACCTGCTCAACTTGGTCCTCGCGGTCGAGGAAGAGGAATGGGACGAGATCGAGCGGTACATCGCTCAGTTCCAGGGAACCAGTATGCGGTTCAAGTATTTCTCCAAGCCTGTCGTGGGTTGCCCCCATGGTTTGAGTTTGGGCGGCGGTTGCGAGTTCAATCTTCACTCCCATCGAATCCGTGCGGCGGCCGAGACCTACATGGGGCTTGTCGAGTGCGGTGTCGGTTTGATCCCAGGGGGTGGCGGTGTCAAAGAAATGGCGATCCGATTCCAGGAAAGTATTCCCTACGAAATGGATGTCGACCGAATCCCCTTCCTTCAAAAAGCCTTCGAGTTGATCGGAATGGCGAAAGTCTCCGGAAGCGCACGCGAAGCTCAATCGATGGGCTTGATGAGATCTTCGGATTCGTGGTCAATGAACAAAGATTGTCAGATTCACGATGCCAAACAGATCGCCCTCCACATGCTGGAAGAGGGATGGACCCCTCTCCAAGAGAAACCGATCAGAGTGATGGGGAACGAGGGGCTCGCCGCGATCCGTGTCGGGCTCAGGAACATGTTGGTCGCCGGATATGTTTCGGAATACGACCATCATCTCGGGGACAAACTCGCGTACGCTTTGTGCGGCGGCGAGGTCGCCGAAGGAACTCTGGTGAGCGAGAATTATTTGATCGAGCGCGAGCGCGAGGTCTTCCTCCATCTTTGTGGTCAACCGAAGACCCAGGAGAGGATCCGCCACACCCTGAAAACCGGGAAACCGCTCAGGAACTAAAATCTATACTCAGATTCGGAGAATCGATTCATGAACGAAGCTGTCATTGTTTCATCTGTCAGGACCGCCGCCGGGAAAGCGGGTCGCGGAGCGCTCAAAGATGTCCGCCCCGAGCACCTTGGGGCAGTGGCGATTAAAGGGGCGCTCGAACGGTGCCCGGGTCTCGATCCCAAACTAATTGAGGATGTCATCATCGGCTGCGCCATGCCCGAAGGGGAACAAGGGATGAACATGAGTCGCATCATCTCTCTCAAAGCAGGACTCCCTGTCGATGTGCCAGCGATGACAGTCAACCGCTTTTGCTCATCAGGACTTCAAACGATCGCTTTGGCCGCCGAACGGATTATGGCGGGCTCGATCGATATTGCACTGGCGGGGGGAGTCGAGTCGATGTCGACCATCCCGATGACCGGTGTCAAGTTCGCCCCGGATCCCGATCTCGCCGAGAAGTGGCCCGATGTTTATCTTGGGATGGGACTTACAGCCGAGAATGTAGCCAAGAAGTATGAAATCTCCCGTGAGGATCAAGACGCCTTCGCGTTTCGGAGTCATCAAAACGCTATCGCCGCGATTGAAGGTGGACGTTTTGAAGACGAAATCGTGCCCGTCCCTGTCCAAACGACTGAATACAAGAACGAAAAACAGGTAGAGAACTCATACGAATTCAAGGTGGATGAAGGCCCACGTGCCGACACCACTCCGGAGGCTCTTGCGAAGCTCCGTCCCGCTTTCAGCCCGGTCGGTTCGGTTACAGCCGGAAACTCTTCGCAAAGGAGCGATGGCGCTGCCGCTTCGATTGTCATGAGTCGAGCGAAAGCGGATGAACTCGGACTCAAACCTCTGGCTACTTTTAGGGGATTCGCGGTTGGCGGAGTCGAACCTGAAATCATGGGAATCGGGCCGATCAAGGCGATCCCAAAGGTTCTCGATAAGACAGGAATCAAACTCGACGAGATCGAGGTCATCGAACTCAACGAAGCGTTCGCGGCCCAGGCTCTGGCAGTGGTTCGCCACCTGGAAATCGATCCCGAGCGAGTCAATGTCAATGGAGGCGCGATCGCTCTCGGACATCCGCTTGGATGCACGGGTGCGAAGTTGACCGCCACAATCCTACGTGAAATGGAACGCCGCAACGCCCGCTATGGAATGGTCACCATGTGCATCGGCGGAGGTATGGGTGCTGCTGGAATCTTTGAGAAGAACTAAATCAATGTGGTAGACCGTCATCTGGACGGCACGGGCCGCAGAGCCGCCTGGTAGGCGGCATTACGACGAGAAAGAAGAGGAACCGAGAAATGTCCACAGTCGAAAAAACAAGAGCCCACGGGTATTCCTTCCTGATACAGGAAACCGCGCCCGAGGATGTCTTTACCCCCGAGGATCTCACCGAAGAGCACCGTCAATTTGCGGAATCTGCTGCGAGCTACCTGGACGAGGAAGTCGCTCCGCACCTCGAAGCTCTCGAAAAACTCGATCGGGATCTACTGACCCAGAAATTGAAGAAGGCCGGAGAGGCGGGTCTCTTCATGATCGAAGTCCCGGAGGAATACGGTGGATTGGGTCTCGACCTGATGAGCCAGGTGGTGGTCACCGAGAAGTTTGGCAAGTATGGCGGATTCGCGGTCGCGTATGGTTGCCAAACCGGCATTGCCATCGAACCCCTCCTCTTTTTCGGAAACGACGAGCAGAAGGAAAAGTACCTCGGACGTCTTGCGACAGGTGAGATCATTGGCGCTTATGCGCTTACCGAACCGGGGTCGGGGTCTGACGCTTTGGCCGCAAAGACCACGGCCAAACTCTCCGACGACGGAAGCGAGTGGATTCTGAACGGCAGCAAGTGTTTCATCTCTAACGGTGGAATCGCCGATATCTACACTCTCTTTGCACAGGTCGAAGGCGATAAGTTTTCCGCTTTCTTGATCGAACGAGACACCCCCGGTTTCACAATCGGAGGTGAAGAGGACAAGATGGGGATCAAGTCCTCCAGCACCACGGTCCTCACCCTTCAGGATGTCAAAATCCCAAAAGAAAATCTCATCGGCGAGATCGGCAAAGGCCATAAGATCGCGTTAAACATCTTGAATTTGGGTCGTCTTAAGCTCGGAGCAGGTGTCGTCGGCGGCGCCAAAGATTCTCTGAAGGAGTCGATCAATTACGGAATCACCCGTAAACAGTTTGACAATCGTATTGTCGATTTTCCTTTGATCCAACAGAAGATTGCTAAGATGACCGCGGGAATCTATTCCAGCGAGTCGATCGCCTATCGCACCACCGGCGATATCGACAACCGTATTGCACTCTCCTCAGGAGAAACCCCCACCATCCAAGAGAAGATGGATGCACTCGAGGAGTTCGCCGGCGAGTGCGCCATGAACAAGATATACGACAGCGAATGGCTCGACTTTGTAGTCGATGAAGCCATCCAGATTCATGGGGGTTATGGTTTTATCGAGGAGTATCCAGTTGCCCGCGGTTACCGTGATGCCCGAATCAGCCGGATCTACGAAGGGACCAAC